>NZ_JAXMNS010000403.1:0-3336 GCF_034670285.1 Nocardioides sp.
CCCAGCCGAGCGCGAGGACGAACAGCACCGACGGCACGGCGTACCGCTCGACGCCCTCGCCCTCGACGCCCACGCTGAGGTAGCGCAGCGCCGTCGTGGCGGCGACCACCGCAGCGGCCACGGCGAACGGCGCGCGGCGGTGCCAGCGGTCGATCGCCGGCACCGACAGGAAGGCAGCGACGGCGAGGAAGCCCCACACGATCGCCTCGAGGAACCAGAACTGCCAGTCGAGGGTCCAGCGCAGGCCGCCCTCGCTGCGATAGCTCACCGCGCCGTTGAGGTAGACCGCGGTGGTCCAGCGATAGTCGCCCGTGATGAGGGCGCACGCGGCGATCCACAGCGACGCCGGCACCGCCACGGTCGCGATCGAGCCGAGGATGCGACGCGTGCGCGCCCGTCGTCCCCGGGTGGGCAGCGTGAAGCGGGCCAGGTGGTAGCCGGCGACGGCCAGGAGCAGGTGCGCTCCGCCGGGGATGATCACCAGGTCGACGTGGGTGATGACCACGATGAGGATGGCGAGCGCCCGCATCACCACGCCGATCTCCAGCGGCGCCGACAGGGCCCGCGACCAGCGGCTCGTCCGTGACGGGCGGCACCGGTCGGCGAGCTCGGTGACGGTGAGGGTGGGCCAGCTGCGCGGCAGCTGACCGAGCGTCGAGCCGAGGCGGGTGGACAGCTCGACGAACGACAGCGAGTCGCCGCCGAGGCTGACGAAGCTGTCGTCGAGCCCGGCGTCCGGGCGGCCGAGGAGGACGGCGTACAGCTCGCGCAGCGACTCGGGCGTCACCTCGCGGACGGCCCCAGGGGTGGCGCCGGGGGCGGCCTCGCGGGTGGTGGGTGCCTGGGCGGCGCGGGCGAGCGCCACCAGGGCGGCCTGGTCGGGCTTGCCGGACGTCGTCCGGGGCAGCTCGTCGACCTGGTGCACGTGGACGGCCGAGGCGGGCAGGGCGTGGTGCTGCTGGAGGTGCCGGCGCACGGCCCCGGCGGTGCGCGGGCGGGTGGTGAAGGCGTGCAGGGCCTCGTCGACGGCGACGAGATGGACCGACGGGTCGACCTCGTGGAGGGCCGTCTCGATGCGACCCAGGTCGAGGCGGAGACCGAAGACCTTGGCCACCCGGTCGTGACGACCCACGATCTCGACGAGGCCGTCGGCGTCGATGCGAGCCAGGTCGCCGGTGAACAGCTCGGACAGGTCGGCCCCGCGCGCGAGGTCGGCCGGGCCGGTCGCGTAGCCCATCATCACGTTGGGTCCGCTGTAGACGAGCTCGCCGACGCCCTCGGCGTCCGGCTCGTGGAGTCGGAAAGCGCCCCCGGGCACGGCGATCCCCACGGCCGTCGGGCGCTCCTGCGCCAGCCGCGGCGGCAGGTAGGCCATGCGTGCCGTGGCCTCGGTCTGGCCGTACATCACGTAGAAGTCGTGGCCGTGGCGCTCGCCCAGCTCGGCCTGGGCGCGGACCTTCTCCGGCGCCATCCGGCCGCCGGCCTGGGTGACGTAGCGGAGGTGGGGCAGGCTGCTCAGTCGCGACTCCCCGTCGGCTGCGTCTGCGGCACTGCCTGCGGCTGTGAGGAGGTCGAAGGTGTAGGGGACGCCGGCGAGTCCGGTCACCTGGGTGTCGGCGGCGAGGCGCCAGAAGGCCTGGTCGGTGACCGAGTGGTCGCTCAGGACAATCGTGGCGCCGGCGACGAGGTGGCTGTGGAGCACCGACAGGCCGTAGCAGTAGTGCAGCGGCAGCGTCGTGATGGCGACGTCGGTGCTGCGCAGGTCGAGGTAGTCGGCGATCGAGCGCGCGTTGCTCAGCACGTTGGTGCGCGAGAGCCGCACGAGCTTGGGCGAGCCGGTCGAGCCGGAGGTCGAGAGCAGCAGCGCGAGGTCGGGGTGCGTCTCGGCGGGCTCGCCGCCGTCGTACCGGCTCTCGATCTCGGCACGCCGCGGGGCGGCAGCCTCGCCCGGCTCCAGCAGGAGCACGGGACGGTGCAGCGCGAGGGCGGCGAGATAGCTGACGACCCCCTCCAGGTCGGGACGCAGCGGCAGCACCAGCAGACCGGGGCCCGCGAGCGAGACGGCGCGCTCGGCCACCGCATCGGCGAGCTGCGCGTAGGTCAGCGCCGTGTCGCCGTCGACGAGGGCGACGTCGGTGGCGGCCCCGCCGAGCAGGAAGTGGTCGAGGGCGGGGTGGAGCGAGGGCCGGACGTCCGACTCGAGACTCATGCGTCGACCTCCTGGGGGAAGGCGAGCACCTCGCCGTTGACCTGGAGCAGCACCCGGTCGCCGGTCTGCGGCACCGAGTCGGCCGGGGTGCGGGCGGTGAGGATCTCGGGGTGGCCGTCGACGCGCACGCGCACGGTCGCGTCGTGGCCGAAGAAGCTGACGTCGACGACCGTCGCGGGCACGCCCTCGCCCGAGTCGTCGTCGTCGAGGCGGTCGGCGTCGGGACGGGAGACCTCGACCTGCTCGGGGCGGATCGCGAGCAGCAGCGGGCCGGCGTCGTGGAAGTCCTTCAGGGGCAGCGACCCGAGCAGGCTGGACGCCGTGCCGCCACCGTTGGTGGCGCCGGGCACGAGGGCGGCGTGGCCGAGGAACGTCGCCACGGCGGCATCGGCGGGCTCGAGGTAGACCCCGAGCGGGGTGCCGACCTGGAGGAAGCGGCCGCCGGCCATCACGGCCACCTGGTCGGCGAGCGAGAGCGCCTCGCCCTGGTCGTGGGTCACGAGCAGGGCAGCAGCCCCGGCGGTGCGGACGGCGCGGACGACGGCGCGGCCGGTCTCTTCGCGCAGGCCCGCGTCGAGGGAGGAGAAGGGCTCGTCGAGCAGCACCAGCGCGGGCCCGGGCGCGAGCGCGCGGGCAAGGGCGACCCGCTGCTGCTGGCCCCCGGACAGCTCGTGGGGGTAGCGCCCGGCGAGGTGGCTGCCGAGCTCGACGAGGTCGAGCATCTCTGCCACGCGGGCGCGGGTGTCGGCCTGCTTGGCGCGCCGACGGCTTCCGGTGAGTCCGAAGCCGATATTGGCGGCGACATCGAGGTGGGGGAAGAGCGCCCCCTCCTGCGGCACGTAGCCGATGTTGCGCGAGCGCGGCGGCACCGAGCGGCCACCGGGGGTCGCCGGCGTCATCAGCTCACCGCCGAGGCGGATCTCGCCCGCGGCTGCCTCGTGGAAGCCGGCGATGGTGCGCAGCAGGGTCGACTTGCCGCAGCCCGACGACCCGACCACGGCGGTCACCCCGTCGGGCACGGTCAGGTCGAGGCCTCGCAGGACCTCGGTGCCGGAGAAGCCGACGCGCAGGCCGGTGACCTGGAGGGCATTGAGGGCATTGAGGGCGTTGCTGGGGCTGGTGGTGGT
>NZ_JAXMNS010000404.1:0-3311 GCF_034670285.1 Nocardioides sp.
CACCTGCTGGGTCGTGCACGACCGCTGCCAGGTGGATCGCTCGCTCGAGTCCGACCG
Organism: Nocardioides sp.; assembly: GCF_034670285.1. Lineage (GTDB taxonomy): Bacteria > Actinomycetota > Actinomycetes > Propionibacteriales > Nocardioidaceae > Nocardioides. The sequence goes on from NZ_JAXMNS010000404.1 coordinate 58, forward strand.
CCCGCTGCGACGCGTCGTCACGCTCTGCAACACCGAGACCCCGGGACTCGCCGGGTCACGCAACACCGGGGTCGCGGCGGGTTCTGCGCCGTACGTCGCCTTCTGCGACGACGACGACCTCTGGCGCGCCGACAAGGTGGCTCGTCAGGTCGCTCTCCTGGAGACCGAGGAGGCGGCCTCGATGAACACCGCGGTGACCGGCGTCGCGGTGCACTACGAGGGTCGCACCGTCGAACGCATCCCGAGCGCGGCCGAGCTGACCATCGCCGAGCTGGCGCGACGTCGGGTGATGGCGGCCCACCCGTCGACGGTCCTGGTGCGCCGTTCGGCGCTGAGGGAGTCGATCGGCCCCTTCGACGAGGCGATCCCGGGTGGCTACGGGGAGGACTACGACTGGATGCTCCGGGCCGTCGCGAGCGGACCGGTCGGGGTGCTCGAGGAGGCGCTCGTGGACGTCCGCTGGGGCTCGTCGCAGTTCAGCCGTGAGTGGCAGACCATCGTCGACGCGCTCTCCTACCTGACCCACAAGCACCCCGCTCTCTGCAGCGACCGACGTGCCGCGGGCCGGCTCCAGGGTCAGCAGGCGTTCGCGACCGCGGCCCAGCACCGCAAGGGGGCGGCGGGAGCGATCGCGCGCACCCTCAACCTGGCTCCCACGGAGCCGCGCGCCTACCTCGCCGCCGCGGTGGCCCTGCACCTCGTGAGCGCCGACCGGGTGCTGCACGCCGTCAACCGTCACGGCCACGGGATCTAGTCCGAACGGGGGTCCGACCAACACCGATCGGGTGGACTTGGGGGCGTCGTACCCCACCTGGGGTACGACGCAGTCCGCCGGCGTGCGCTCCGGGGCTACGTTGCCTCGGACACCTGACCCCCAGCGGCCTACCGGGCCGACGACGGAGACTCCCCCTCATGCCCCGATCGACCCCCCGCAGCGGGTTCGCGCTGCTCGTCACCGCGTGCCTCGGCGCGACCCTGCTCATCGGGCCGGGGCGCGGAGCCGTCGCCGCCCCGCCCACGACGCCCAGCACGGCCGCCAAGGCCGCGGCCGCGGACACCTCCCCCTCCAACCGCAAGCGCAAGCGCGACTGCCGGCTCAGCGAGCGCGGCGTCACGCAGTGCCGCCCCCTGGTGGGCGCTGCCCACGGCGCCAACTCCGAGCCCGTCGTGCTGGAGGAGGGCGCCGGTCGTGCGCTCGGCATCCGCCGCACCTACTACACCGGCAGCCAGGTCGACTCCGCCGTGCGCATCGCCGCCGATGACATCTCGAACAACCGGGTGCCGTGGATCAGCTTCAAGCTGCCCTACTCCTGGTCCGACATGGCCTCCGGTCGGGGCGACGCCTGGGCGACCGACCTCGCCAACAAGCTCGACGCGCTCCCCGGTCCGGTGTGGCTCGCCTTCCACCACGAGCCCGAGGGCGACGGTCCCATCGACGACTGGCGACGCATGCAGGAGCGCCTCGCGCCCCTCGTGCGTCAGATCGCCGACAACGTCGCCTACACCGTGGTCCTCACCGGCTGGAACCAGCTGTACGGCGCCCAGGCCTACCGCTTCGACAACATCTGGCCGCGCGACACGAAGGTCGACATCGCCGGCTTCGACCTCTACAACGAGTACGGCCTCACCAAGAACGGCAAGACCGACTACCGGTGGCCGTGCATGACCTGCGTCTTCTACAAGCCGCTGGCTTCCTGGGCGAAGGCCAACGACGTCGCGTGGGGCATCGCCGAGTTCGGCTGGACCGACGAGGCCTCGCAGAAGCGACCCACGTGGCTCAAGCGCACCTACCGGCACGTGCGCAAGCAGGGCGGCGTGGCGTTCACCTACTTCGACACCCCCTACAACAGCCTCGGCTCGTGGGACCTCACCGGTGCCGTGAAGCAGAAGCAGTTCACCGACATCGTTCGTCGCAGTCCCGTGCCGAAGATGCGCTGAGGTCCAGGGCGGTCGCCATCACGGCGGCCGCGGGCGCGATGTCGGAGCCACGCGCCGCGTCGACCAGTCCGGCGTAGCGGGTGGCCACGGCGAGCAGGTAGAGCCGGGCGAGCAGCCCGCCCGGGCCACGGTCGGCGCCCGCCTCCGGCAGCTCGCCGAGGACGACGTCGGCACGCAGCCCGCGTCGACGGGTGGCGCAGTTGACGCGGTAGTGCCAGGCGTCGAGGCCCCGGGGCACCCCCGTCTCGAACCGCTCCCAGTCCCAGAGCAGCAGACGCGAGCCGGCGCGCGCCATGTTCCACGGCGTCCAGTCGCCGTGCCAGGCACCGACCGCGACGGAGGTGGACGCGTCCCGGGTGTCGATCCGCTCCACCGCACGTCGCAGGGGCGCGGCCAGGCCGGGATCGACGACCCGGTCGACCGCCGCCCGCTGACGCTCCCACCAGCCCAGCGCCCCCAGCGCCCCGCTCGGTTCGGCGAAGGCCCCGCTGAGCCGCCCCATCTCGGACAGCGGGGCCGGACCGCACGCGCTCCGGCGCACGGACGCACCGGCGCGCACGGGTGACATCACGACCAGCACGAGCCCGTTCCACGTCGACTCGCCCACCAGCCTCGGCACGACGAGCGGATCGAGGTCGGCGCTCGCCAGGCGACGCAGCGCGACGGCCTCGGCACGCACGTCGTCCCGCGCCTGCTCGGAGTCCCCGACCTTGACGAAGGCCACCGTGCGACCGCGGCGGTCGTAGACCTGGAGCACCGGCTTGCGGTTGACCCGCTCGGGTCCGACACCGAGGCTGAAGGTGACCGGCTCGCCCAGCACGTCCCCGAGGTGGTCCTGCAACGAGTGCCCCGGCTCGTCGACGTGGATGACCACCCGGTCCCGGAGCACCGCTCCACCCGTCGCGCGGGTGAGGCCGGCGGCCGCCAGGCGGGTGAGCACGTCGCGCCGGCTGCTGGCGGCACTGAACCGGCACAGCGCCGCGGGAGCCGCGCGCGCAGGCGCCAACGGCACGAGCAGCTGCGGGCGGCGCCCGTGCGGCACCAGCGCGAACGTGGCCCCGGCCGACTTCCCCGGCTCCCCTGCGCGCTCGATCCGGGCACCGGGCCACAGGGTGCCGGCCGTCGACAGGAGTGCCTCGAGCCCCTCCGAGCCTCGAGTCATGTGCTGCTCACGTGTCCCGCACGCAGGCGAAGAGGTGCCTGCCGTAGTTGTGGCTGTACGGCGCCACGGCGTCGTCGTCCGGTCCGAGGTCGATCACCCGGTCGAAGCTCGTGTGGAGGACCAGGAAGTCCCGGACGTGGTCGGTGTCCCACTC
>NZ_JAXMNS010000405.1:0-3306 GCF_034670285.1 Nocardioides sp.
GAGGCCCGCGCCCGCGCGGGCCTCGGCCGCACCTTCCAGACGTCGAGCCTCTTCGACGGCCTGACCGCGATCGAGAACGTGCGTCTCGCGGCGCAGGCCTCCCTGGGCGGTGCGTTGAGCGTCTGGCGTTTCCCGGGGCGATCGGACGCCGCCACCAGGCGTGCCCGCGAGCGTCTCGGCGAGGTGGGGCTGGCCCACCACTCCGAGACCCTCGCGGGTGGGCTGGCCCACGGCGACAAGCGCAAGCTCGAGATCGCCATGCTCCTCGCCTCCGACCCGCAGGTGATCCTGCTCGACGAGCCGATGGCAGGCGTGGGCAGCGCGGACGTCGAGGGCCTGGTCGACCTGATCCGCCAGGTGCACCGCGACCAGGGCACGACCGTGCTCATGGTCGAGCACCACATGGACGTCGTCCTCGACCTGGCCGACCGCATCGCCGTCATGCACCACGGTCAGCTGCTGGCCTGCGACTCACCCGACGTCGTCATGGCCGACACCACCGTGCAGAGCGCCTACCTGGGGAGCACCCGATGAGCACCACCTCGACCCGGCCGCCCGTCCTGCGGATCGTCGACCTGAGCGCCCGCATCGGCGCGCAGCAGGTCGTCGAGAGCGTCACCCTCGAGGTGCCCGCCAGCGGCGTGACCGCCCTGCTCGGTCGCAACGGCGCCGGCAAGACCAGCACCATCAAGGCGGTGCTGGGCCTCATCGAGCGCAGCGGCGTCGTCGAGCTGGACGGCGAGCGCATCGACACCCTGCCCACCCACAAGATCGTGCAGCGCGGCGTCGGCTACGTGCCGGAGGACCGCGAGGTCTTCGCCTCGCTCACCGTGGAGGAGAACCTGCGCCTCGCCGAGCGTGACGCGAAGCCGCGTCGCGACCTGGTCGGCGACCTGTTCCCCGACATCATCGCTCGCAGCCAGCAGGCTGCCGGCACCCTGTCGGGCGGCCAGCAGCAGATGGTCGCCCTGGCTCGCGCCCTGCTCAACGAGAACAGGCTCCTGCTGGTCGACGAGCCCACCAAGGGCCTCTCGCCCAAGCTGGTCGAGGAGGTCACCGACGCCCTCGAGCGCGCCTCGCAGGTCGTCCCGATCCTGCTCGTCGAGCAGAACCTCGCCGTCGCCCGACGCCTCGCCAAGGACGCCGTCGTGATGGCCGACGGCCACGTCGTCCACGTCGGTGACGCCGGCGCCCTGCTCGACGACGAGCAACGCGTCGTCGGCCTCCTCGGTGTCGGCACCGCTTCCCCAGACTCGACCTCGCACTCGGCCTCGCACTCGGCCTCGCACCCGACCTCAGACTCCACGCCCGACCGGGAGGTCACCACGTGAGCACGATCATCCTGCTCCTCGCCACCGGCCTCGGCCTGGGCGCGCTCTACTTCCTCGTGGCCTCCGGGCTGTCGCTGATCTACGGCCTGATGGGGGTGCTCAACTTCGCCCACGGCGCCTTCCTCACCCTCGGCGCCTTCGCCGGCTGGGAGACCGCTCGTCGGCTCGACGACGCGTCCTGGACGACGCTGGTCCTCTCGCTCGCCGTCGGAGCCGCGGCCGGAGCCCTGGTCGCCGTCCTGACCGAGCTGGTGCTGATCCGCCGGCTCTACAACCGCCACATCGAGCAGGTCCTGGTCACCGTCGGTCTCGCCCTGGCGAGCGTCGCGCTCTTCGACGGCATCTGGGGCACCGACGCCATCTTCGTCACCGGGCCCGCGTGGTTCGACGAGACGACGTCCCTCTTCGGGGCCCGCGTGCCCAACGACCGGTTCGTGCTGATCGCCGTGGCCGTGATGGTGCTCCTCGCGATCATCGCCTTCCTGCGCTTCACCCGCTTCGGCCTGGTGATCCGCGCCGGGGTGGAGAACCGCGCGATGGTCACCGCCCTCGGCATCGACGTACGGCGTGCCTTCACCGTGGTCTTCGCCATCGGCGGCGCCGCGGCCGGCCTCGGCGGCGTGCTCGCCTCGCACTACTTCGGCTACGTCTCGCCGCAGCTGGGCGGCTCGCTGCTGATCTTCGCCTTCATCGTCACCGTGATCGGCGGGCTGGGCTCGCTGCTCGGCGCGGCGATCGCCTCGGTGGTGGTCGCGATCCTCCAGCAGTTCGCCAACTTCTACTTGTCCGGCACCGGCGACCTCGTCGTCGTGCTGCTGCTCGCCGCGGTGCTCCTCGTGCGCCCCGCCGGTCTGATGGGAGCCCGAACATGACGACGCTGAGCGAGTCCACGTCGAAGCCCACGGCCGGGTCCGCGCCCGAGCACGACGCCGCGCCGCGCCCCACTCGCGGCGCCCGGCGCCTCATCACCCTGGGCTGGCCGGTGATCCTGGTGGCGCTCCTCGCGGTGCTGCCGCTGATCAACCTCAACGTCGTCGGCGTCCTGCCCGGGCCGACCTACACCGCCGGCAGCCTCCAGCTGATGGCGCTGTGCCTGCTCTTCGCCTCGCTGGCGCTGACCTACCACGTGATCTTCGGGGTCGCCGGGCTGTTGTCGTTCGGCCACGCGCTCTACCTCGCGGTCGGCGCCTATGGCCTCGGGATCATCCTCGACCGCACCGACCTCGGACTGTTCCCGGCGATGGTGCTCACGCTGGTCGTCGGACTGGCGGTCGCGGTGGTGCTCGGCATGATCGGGCTGCGCGTCAGCGGCATCTCGTTCGCGATGGTGACCCTCGCCTTCGCGCAGGCCGGCTCGGTGCTCATCCGCCGCACCCCCGACATCACCGGGGGAGAGGAGAGCCTGCGCCTCGACACCACGCACGTGCCCGACGCGCTCGTCGGCGTCACCAACACGCGCAACCTCTACTGGGTGGCGCTGCTCCTGGTGATCGTGGTCTTCGCCCTCGTCGCGTGGTTCGAGCGCTCCCGTGCGGGCCACGTCGCTGCGGCCACCCGCGAGAACGAGCTGCGCGTGCGCGTGCTGGGTCTGCGTCCGTTCAACGTCAAGCTGCTCGCCTTCGTCACCGGCTCCGGACTGGCCGTCGTCGTCGGCATGGTCTACCTGCTCCTGCAGAGCGGGGTGACGCCTCGCGTCGCCTCGGCCGACTTCACGCTGACCATCCTGGTCGTCGTGGTGCTCGGTGGACTCGGCTCGCGCTGGGGTGCGGTCGTGGGCGGGGTCGTCTACTCCCTGCTCGACCAGCGCCTGAGCACCTTTGCGAGCTCGGACGCCGTCGCCGACCTGCCGACCCTGCTGCGCGTGCCGCTCAGCGAGCCGCTCTTCATCCTCGGCACGCTGTTCATCCTGGTGGTGCTGTTCGTGCCCGGTGGCCTGATGGGGCTGGGCAACCGGGTGAGCAGCCGACTCACCGAG
>NZ_JAXMNS010000406.1:0-3278 GCF_034670285.1 Nocardioides sp.
CTCGGTGCCGAACGTCGGCCTGATGGCCAAGGCGGCCGAGGAGTACGGCTCGCACGACAAGACCTTCGAGATGCCGGCCGCCGGCACCGTCGAGGTCCGCAACGCCGCCGGTGACGTGCTCATGTCGCACACCGTCGAGCCCGGCGACATCTGGCGCGCCTGCCAGACCAAGGACGCCCCGATCCGCGACTGGGTCAAGCTCGCCGTCACCCGCGCGCGCGCCTCGCAGACGCCCGCGATCTTCTGGCTCGACGAGAACCGCGCCCACGACGCCAACCTGATCGGCCTGGTGAAGAAGTACCTCGCCGACCATGACACCGATGGTCTGACCATCGAGATCATGGCGCCCGCCGCGGCCTGCGCCTACTCCCTCGAGCGCATCCGCAAGGGCGAGGACACCATCTCGGTGACCGGCAACGTGCTGCGCGACTACAACACCGACCTGTTCCCGATCCTCGAGGTCGGCACGTCGGCCAAGATGCTCTCGATCGTGCCGCTGATGAACGGCGGTGGCCTCTTCGAGACCGGCGCCGGCGGGTCGGCCCCCAAGCACGTGCAGCAGCTCGTCAACGAGAACTACCTGCGCTGGGACAGCCTGGGTGAGTTCTTCGCCCTCGCCGCCTCCTTCGAGCACCTCGCCGGCTACGCCGACAACAAGGGTGCCCAGGTCCTGGCCGACACGCTCGACGCCGCGACCGCGACCTTCCTGCTCGAGGACAAGTCGCCGACGCGCAAGATCGGCGGCATCGACAACCGCGGCTCGCACTTCTACCTGGCGATGTACTGGGCCCAGGAGATCGCTGCGCAGACCGAGGACGCCGACCTGGCTGCTGTCTTCAAGCCGTTCGCCGAGAAGCTGACGGCCGCCGAGGAGACCATCGTCGGCGAGCTCAACGGCGTGCAGGGCGACGCCACCGACATCGGGGGCTACTACCGCCCCGACGACGCCAAGGCCGAGGCCGTCATGCGGCCGTCCACCACCCTCAACGAGGCCCTCGCGGCCCTGTGACCAAGGGCGGCGAATAACGAGAGGCGCGACGCGGCTCCGGCCGCGTAGCGTTCCTCTCGATGATCACCACCGAACAGAGCTCCACCGCGATCGACCCGTCCTCGTACCTCGAGGACGGGTCGGTCGTGCGTTCGAACCCGCCCGACCCGGAGCGCCAGATCACCTGGCACCGCCTGCGCGGTGCGTCCACCGTGGTGGCCCTCACGGCTTCCGCGATCGGCGCGCTCGGAGTGGTGCTCGGCACCGTCGTCGCCGGCCGCCTCGCCGAGGACCCCACCGAGGCACTGGTCTGGCTCCTCGCGCTGTGCGTCGTCGGTGCCGCCGTCCTCGACACCGTCGGGCGCACCATCTGGGCCGCGATCTGCGACCGCGCCGAGGGCACGCTGCGCGCCGACCTGCTCAGCGCCGCCCTGCACCAGCCGCTCGCCCAGCTCTCCGAGCAGGCCGTCGGCGAGGTGCTCGACCGGGTGGACGACGACACCTGGGAGGTCGGCAGCCTGGTGCGTCGTCAGGTGTGGGAGGTGCTGCGCACCGTCTTCGCCACGCTGCCGATGTGGATCGTCGCCGGACTCACCTGGTGGCCGGCCTGGATCCTCTTTCCGGCCTTCGGCGTGGCTGCGGTCGCCGTCGTGCGCCCGCTGCTCCCCGAGATCGCCACGCGCAAGATCGAGGAGGAGATCGCCTGGACCGACCACGCCGCGGCGCTGGAGGAGGGCATCGCCGGCCGCGACGACCTGCGCACGAGCCTCGGCCAGGCCCACGTCGTACGACGTCTGGCCCAGCTGTCGGCGCGGGTCCACGAGCTCTTCGACCGCGTCCTGGTGCTCGAGGTGCAGGTGACCCGTCGCGCCGGTGTGCTGCTGCACGCCCTGCTCGCCGGCGTCGCTGTCTCGGGCGTGGCGCTGGTGATGTCGGACAACCTGTCGGTGGCGCGCCTGGTCACCCTGTTCCTGGTGACGTCCACCTTCGTCGGACAGATCAACCACCTCACCCAGTGGCTGCCCGACCTCCAGGCCGGCCTCGGCGCGATCATGCGCCTGCGCCAGCTGCTCGAGACGGTGCCCGAGCCGAAGGGTGGCCTCCCGCTCCCCGAGGGCCCGCTGAGCCTCGAGCTGCGCGACCTCCACTTCTCCTACGAGCAGGGCACGTTCGCCCTGCACGAGGTCGACCTGATGGTCCCGGCCGGGCGCACCTGCGCGCTGGTCGGGCGCACCGGCTCCGGCAAGTCGACGCTGGCCTCCCTGGTCTCGCGGGCCGTCGAGCCCGAGCGAGGCTCGGTGCTGCTGGGCGGGGTCGACGTCCTCGACCTCGACCTCCAGCAGCTGCGCGCAGCCGTGGGCGTCGTGACGCAGCGCACCGAGATCCTCGCCGGCACGCTCGCCGAGAACATCGCGCTCTTCGCCGACCTGCCCCGCGAGCGGGTCGAGGACGCGGTCAGCGAGCTCGGTCTCGACTCCTGGGCCGCCGGGCTGCCCGAAGGCCTCGACACGCTGCTGGGGCCGGGCGGCACGACGCTGTCGGCGGGGGAGGCCCAGCTGGTCTCGTTCGCCCGACTGCTGGTGCGTGACGTCTCGGTCGTCGTCCTCGACGAGGCGACTGCACGCATGGACCCGCTCACCGAGGCGCTGGTCGTGCGCGCCGCCGACCGGTTGCTCACCGGGCGCACCGGTGTCCTGATCGCGCACCGGCTCTCCACCACCGCCCGCGCCGACACGGTCGCGGTGCTCGAGGCCGGCACCGTCATCCAGCAGGGCCCGCGCGCCACGCTGGTCGTCGTCGACGGCCCCTTCCGCACGCTGCTGCAGGCGAGCGTCGACGTCGAGCGCCTCGACGACTCCGGCGAGCAGGAGCCGGACCCGCGGGCGGACGGCGCCGAGATCACGCAGGTCGGCGGCACCCGTCGTACCGGCCCCGCACCGGCGGTCCCCGAGGCCGCTCCGTCCTCGAGCCTGTCGCGCGGCATCGTCAAGTCGCTGCTGATCCACCCCTCGTGGGGGCTGCTGTCGGTCGCCTTCTTCGTCGCCACCTCCCTGGTCGGCGCGTTCGGCGCGATCACCGGCTTCGTGTGGGGGCGCCTGGTCGAGGACCTCAAGGCCGGCGGCGAGCCCTGGGGCTACGCGGTGGCGCTGGTCGTGTGCCTGCTCGCCGCACCGTTCGTGCTGGCCTCGGCGATCAGGCGCTACCCGCGTTGGTGGATCGCGGTCATGCTGCGCGTGCGGACGGCGGTGCTCACCGGCCAGACCGAGCAGCACCGCCTGGGCCGCACGCC
>NZ_JAXMNS010000407.1:0-3275 GCF_034670285.1 Nocardioides sp.
CGTTCATCGAGTACCTCGAGCGTTACCCCCTCGACAAGCTCCCCACGATGGGCGGCCTGGCCGCCACCGTGGTCATCACCGCCCCCGCCGACACCTTCACCGGCGGTGTGCAGAAGGCGGGCCGCACCGAGGGCGGGGTCGGGGTCTCACCCGGACAACTCATCCGCCTGGCCTGCGAGGCGAAGGTCCTGCCCGCCGTGCTCGACAAGGGCGGTCACGTCCTCGACCTCGGCCGCACGCACCGGTTCCACAACGCCGCCCAACGCCTGGCGCTCATCATCGAGCAGAAGACCTGCCAACACCCGGTCTGCGAGACCGCCGGCGCCTACTGCCACGTCCACCACACCACCGCCTGGGCCCGCGGTGGCGAAACGAACACCCGCGACGCGGTCCTGCTCTGCCCCTTCCACCACCACCAGGCCCACACCCAGCACCTCGACTACCCGCTCAGGACGTGAGCCTGGTGAGCAGCGCCACGCACTCCACGTGGTGCGTCATCGGGAACAGGTCGAAGGCCCTCAGGTCGGACAGCTCGTACCCGTGCTCGGCGAAGATCGCCACGTCGCGCGCCAGCGCGGCAGGATCGCACGCGACGTACGCGATCGCTCGCGGCGTGCGCGCGACCACCTGCTCCACCACGGCACGCTTCGCGCCCTCACGCGGAGGGTCGAGCACGACGAGGTCGAACGGCGTGTCGTACGACGCCTTGAGCACCTCGGCGACGTCACCCGACGTGGCCTCCGCGCCGGGGGCGTTGGTGCCCGTCAGGCGTGACGCGCGGCGGTCGCCCTCGACAGCCACGACCCGGCCGGTCTCGCCGACCCGCTCGAGCACGAAGCGTGCGAAGAGCCCGACGCCGGAGTAGAGGTCGAGGGCCGACTCCCCCGGCTTGGGGTCGAGGGCCCCGAGGACGGCGTCGACGAGAGCCTCCGGCGCGCCCGGGTGCACCTGCCAGAAGCCACCCTCGGCGACCTCGAAGTCGATCCCGTGAACCGCCTGCCGTGGGCCGGCAGGCGCCTCGAGCAGGCACTCATCGATCGGCACCAGCTCGTGCGAGCGGTGCTTGCGCATCGCACGCCCGCCGTCGGGCAGCTCGACGTAGCGCTGACGGGTGCGCCAGTGGAGGCCGTGGTCGTCGCCGGGCACGGCCTCGACGCTCACCTCGACGTCCAGCCCGGCGAGACGGTGCAGCTGCTCGCGCACCACGTCGGCCTTCAGGGCTCGCTGGCGCTCGAGGGCGACGTGCTGGAAGTCGCAGCCACCGCAGGCATCGGGGCCGGCGAAGCGGCACGGGGCCTCGACGCGGTCGCTCGACGCCTCGTGGATCTCCACGGCGTCGGCGCGCCAGAAGCGGTCACCGTCGGTGCCCTCGGTGATGCGGACCAGCACCCGCTCGCCCGGGAGCGCGTGCCGGACGAAGACCGCGCGGCCCTCGTGACGCGCGACGCAGAACCCGCCGTGGGCCACGGGGCCGACCTCGACCTCGACGGTCTCGCCCACCCGGGAGCGACCTCGCGGCCGTGCCTGGCGGTGCCTGCTCCTGCTCATCGGTCTCGCCTGTTCATCGGTCTCGCCTGTCCCGGCGCTCGTCGACCCGACCGCGGCGCAGGTCGCCGGGGCGCACTCGGAAGTCGTCACGCTCGTCGCGCTCGCGAGCGATCTCGGAGGACCGCAGCTGGTAGGGCACCGAGATGACCATGACGCCCGGGCTGAACAGCAGCCTGCCCTTGAGGCGCAACGCGGTCTGGTTGTGGAGCAACTGCTCCCACCAACGACCCACGACGTACTCGGGGATGTAGACGGCCACCACGCCGCGCGGGTTGCTGCGCCTGATCTCGGAGACGTACTGGAGGATCGGTCGGATGAGCTCGCGGTAGGGCGAGTGCAGCACCTTCAGCGGCACCCCGAGGTTGCGCTCGTCCCACGCGTCGATGAGCTGGTTGGTCTCCTTCGGGTCGGTGGCGACGTAGATGCCCTCGAGCACGTTGGGCCGCGAGGCCTTCGCGAAGGCGAGCGCGCGCAGCGTGGGCTTGTGGATCTTCGACACCAGCACGACCGCGTGCACGCGGGTGGGCATCACCTTGTCCTCCTCGTCGGCCGCGAGCTCGAGCTGCACCTTGTCGTAGTGGCCCTTGATGCCGCGCATGACGGCGAAGAAGAAGATCATCGCCAGGATCGTGATCCAGGCACCGGCGAGGAACTTGGTGACGAGCACGATCACCAGCACGACCGAGGTGAAGCTCAGTCCGATCGCGTTGATGACCCGGGAGCGATACATGCGACCACGCTTGTCCGGGTCACGCTCGGTCTTCAGCTCACGGGTCCAGTGCTTGATCATCCCGAGCTGGCTGAGGTTGAAGGAGACGAAGACTCCCACGATGTAGAGCTGGATCAGCTTGGTGACCTCGGCGTCGAAGATCACGATCAGCACGATCGCCATGACGGCCAAGAACAGGATGCCGTTGGAGTAGGCCAGCCGGTCACCGCGCGAGCCGAGCGCCCGGGGCGCGAGGCCGTCCTTGGCCAGGATCGAGCCGAGCACCGGGAAGCCGTTGAAGGCGGTGTTGGCGGCCAGCACCAGGATCACGCCGGTGACGGTGACGGTGAAGTAGAACCCCGGGCTGAAGTCGAAGAAGATCGCCTTGGCGATCTGGGCGATGACGGCGTGCTGGTCGTAGTCGGCCGGCACCGGCGATCCGTCAGGAAAGCTGAGCCGGTCGTACTCGTGCGGGTCGACGTAGCGCAGACCCATCTCCTTGGCCAGCACGATGATGCTGATCATCATCGTGATGGCGATCAGCCCGAGGAGGGCCAACGTGGTCGCTGCGTTGGCGCTCTTGGGCCGCTGGAAGGCGGGCACGCCGTTGGAGATCGCCTCGACCCCGGTCAGGGCAGCACAGCCGGACGAGAAGGCGCGCGCCAGCAGGAAGAGCAGGCCGATCGTCGTGACCGCACCCTCGTACTCGGGCGCCGGGGCGATGATCAGGTCGGCACTCTCGACGTCCGGGAGGTTGCCGGTGACGAGCTGCAGGAACCCGTAGGCGCACATCCCGAGGATCGCCACCATGAACAGGTAGGTCGGGACGGCGAAGAACGTGCCCGACTCCCGGATGCCGCGCAGGTTCATCGCCGTCAGCAGCACCACCATGGCCGAGCCGAACAGCGCCTCGTCGGCGACCCGCTGCTCCTTCTGCGAGGACAGGCTGCGCGCCGCGACGGCGGCCTCGATGACGGTTGCCGGCGAACCGAGGTCCTGGGCTTCGATCACCGACCAG
>NZ_JAXMNS010000408.1:0-3274 GCF_034670285.1 Nocardioides sp.
CGACCTCGGGCCGATCCCGGGCCTCTGCCCCTGACCTGAGCGCGCGTCAGCGGCAGGTCAACCGGCGATCCGGTCGCTTTCGGAGTCGCAGCGCTCGTCGTTGGTGAACTGCCCCAACCCGCAGGCGCCGTCCACCAGCACGCGGTCACCGAGGGGTTCATCGAGCTCGACCGAGACGTCGTACGACGTCACCTCCTCGTCGCGACACACGAGGGTGCGCACCCGCTCGGTGACGGTGATGACGACCTGCTCGGAGTTCTCCTCGACCGTGACGTCCACCTGGTCGCGGCACTCGCGGCCGTCGTAGGTGAGCTCGATCTGGCCGTCGACCAGGCGGGCAGGCTTGTCCCACGGCGTCGGCTCGTCGAGCCCGAAGAACAGGTAGCGCACCCCGCCGAAGACCGCGAGGCCCAGCAGCCCGGCCGCGACGGCCACCCAGACACCGAGTCTCAGCGACCTCGGGCGGGAGTCGGCGGCCATGCCCCTACGGTGGCACACCGGTGATCGCCTGTCCGGGCGTTCCGCACTACGGCTGGTCGATCCGACCCGGCGAGGCCTCGCCGGGCTCCAGCAGCGACGGGGGTCCGACCACGAGGGCGTCCTCGGGATCAGGAGCCGAGGCCCGCGCCTCCTCGAGGACGTCCGCTGGCACGTGCCTGGCGAGGAACCGCTCGGCCATCCGCACCGAGGGGTGCACCCCGATGGTCGCCACCACGATGATGCCGGCGATCACCAGCCACCCACCGGCACCCCAGCTCAGCGCGAGGAAGGTGTAGAGGGCCGGCGCCCAGACGCGACCGAGCGTGCCGCTGAGCTCGGAGGCGCCCTGGTAGGCACCGCGCTGGCGCGGGTCCATGAGGTCGGCCTCGAAGGACCAACCGGCGGCGGAGAGGTAGAGCTCAGCGCCGGTGACCGTGACGTGGCCCAGCCACACCAGGACGATGGTCACCCAGCCGACCGTGTCGTGGGTGACGAGCGTGATCAGGCAGGAGACCACGAAGAATCCCGAGGAGAGCCGGACGGCGCGCAGCGCGCTGGTGGTGTCCTTCACGCCGCGGGCAGCCGCCATCGGCAGGAAGATGCACATCACCGTGTTGGTGCCGAAGAGGAAGGCGAGCAGCACCCGGGGCGCGTCGGTCTCCTGCACCAGCCACAGCGGGATCACGATGTGCAGCAGCACCTGGTTGGTCCAGAAGACGCCGCCGAAGAACTCGGTCAGCAGCCACCCCGGGTTGCGCAGCGGGCCCGGGCCGGGCACCTTCACCGCGCGGTCCTCGGCCGTCCGGTCGTCGTGGGGCGCGCGCGGCAGGCGCCGGATGGCCAGCGCGTTCACGGCGAACACCGCGGCGGTGAACCAGGGCATGGCGTGCAGCAGGTCGTTGGACTCGAAGGCGAGGGCGATCCCGCCGAGCAGCGTGCCGAGGGTGAACCCGACGTTCAGGGCGGAGTACATGTAGGCGCGCGAGGCCACCCGCTCGGCGGGCGGAAGCACGTCGATCGTGTAGGCGCCGTGGGCGGCGCCCCCGAGCGCGCCGATGATCTCCATGCCCACGGCCATCAGCACGTAGCCGGTGAAGTCGTCGATGAACGGCCACAGCGAGAACATCGCGGCCTGCCCGGCGGCGCTCACGGCCCACATCCGCTTGGGACCGAACCGGTCGACCAGCTTGCCCATCGGGAGAGCGGCCAGGAACGCCGCGCCACCGGCGATCGTGAGCCCGAGGCCCACCTGGGCGGCGGTGAGCCCGACGATCTGGGTGAAGAAGACCGCGGAGCCGGTCATGAAGGCCCCGTCGCCCAGGGCGAACAGCAACGACTGCTGGGCCAGGCGGCCGGCCAACGGGGACGGCGGCGTTGCCTGACGACGGAGGGCGGCGATCACCGATGAATCCTGCGCTCTCGCGCTCACGAAGTCACATCGATATGCGTGAATGACTCGAGCCCCCGTCCCTCACGGGGACGGGGGCTCGACGAGGTGCGTCAGAGGCCGAGCTCGCGGCCGATGAGCTCCTTCATGATCTCGTTCGAGCCGGCCCAGATCTTCGAGACGCGGGCGTCGCGCCAGGCGCGGGCCACGCGGTACTCGTTCATGAAGCCGTAGCCACCGTGCAGCTGCACGCAGTGGTCGAGGACGTCGTTCTGCACCTGCGAGCTCCACCACTTCGCCTTGGCGGCGTCGACCGGGGTCAGCTCGCCCTTGTCGTGGGCCACGACGCACGAGTCGACGTAGGACTCGGCGACCTCGATGGCGGTGAACTGCTCGGCCAGCAGGAACTTGTTGTGCTGGAACTGCCCGATCGACTGGCCGAAGGCCTTGCGATCCTTGGTGTACTGCAGCGTCTCGATGAGGATCTGCTTGGCGTGCGCGACGTTGGAGATCGCGCAGCCCAGACGCTCCTGCGGCAGCTTCTGCATCATCGCGATGAAGCCGCCACCGAGCTCTCCGAGCACGTGGTCGTCGCCGAGGCGGACGTTCTCGAAGAACAGCTCGGCGGTGTCGGACTCGTCCTGGCCGACCTTGTCGAGCTTGCGGCCGCGGCTGAAGCCGGGGGCGTCGGAGGGGATCGCGAACAGGGTGATGCCGCGCGCGCCCTTCTCGGGGTCGGTGCGCACCGCGGTGATGACCAGGTCGGCGGAGTAGCCGTTGGTGATGAAGGTCTTCGAGCCGTTGATGACCCACTGGTCGCCGTCGCGCACCGCGGTGGTCTTGAGCGCGGCCAGGTCGGAACCACCGGAGGGCTCGGTCATGCCGATGGCCAGCAGGATCTCGCCGGCAGCGACGCCGGGCAGCCAGCGCTGCTTCTGCTCCTCCGTGCCGAGCTCGACGATGTACGGCGCGGTGATGTCGGCGTGGATGCCCCAGCAGGAGCCCAGCGCGGCGTTGACCTTGTTGAGCTCCTCGGCCGCGACCGCGTTGAAGCGGTAGTCGTCAGCCCCGGCGCCGCCGTATTCCTCGGGGATCTCCAGCCCCAGGAAGCCCTGCTTGCCGGCCTCGAGCCAGAACTCTCGCGGCAGCGCCTTGTCGGCGGCGTGCTGCTCGACGTTCGGGACGACCGATCGGTCGAGGAACTCCCTCACCGATGATCGGAATGCCTCGTGGTCCTCGTCGTAGATCTCGCGCTTCATGCCACCGATCCTACCGCCCAACCTACTGACGGGTAGCTCACCCGTCGGTGGTGCTGGTCCTCCCCGCGCCGGGCAGGGGCGGTGACGGCGGGCTGAGCGTCGGGGTGGGCGTCGGGGACGGCGTCCGGGTGGGCGTCGGGGACGGCGT
>NZ_JAXMNS010000409.1:0-3269 GCF_034670285.1 Nocardioides sp.
CGCGCCGGCCGCAGAGGTGGGGCTGCAGGCACTGAGCCCGCCGGCGGTGATGGCCAGGGCGGCCAGGGAGGCCGCGCCCTGCCGGACGGTGCGGCGGACGGTGCGGCGGAAGAAGGGGGTGCGGAGGTTCATGCCGACTCCTCGGTGTGGTGGTAGGTGACGTGCGACTGGAGCTGCTGGGTGCGGACGCGGTGCCAGCGGTGGGCGGGCAGGTCGGGCAGCAACAGGGCCAGCCCGGTGGCGTACTTGGAGATCCGCGTGGGCCGGTGCCCCTGAGCCCACAGCGCGCGATCGACGCCGGTGCGTGCGCCGGTGGTCTTGGTCTCGATGACGGCCAGGCCCGGCACCCGGGCGATGTCGCCGCTCCAGGGGAGTGACCAGGTGAGGTCGAGATCGATCGTGGCCCGTGAGCTCGAGCTCGGGAGCCACAGCGTGCTGCGGACGTAGGTAGTGCGCAGGGTCGGTACGAGCGTCGAGACGTCCACGTGGGAGAGGCCAGCGCGGTGCAGCTCGGTCTCCACGAACCCGTCGTCGGCCGAGGTCAGCGAGGGTGTGGCTCCGTCGAGAGGGACGGCGCGGCCGGTGCGGGCCATGACGGTGGTGCCGCGTGGTCCGCGGGTCTTGACCTCGGTGAACGCCGCGTCGGTGTCGAGGTAGTGGCGGGTGCGGATCTTGAAGCGGTGTCGCCGGCTCCGCGCCGCTCGCCAGTAGGCCTCCAGCTCGGGGGTGTCGAGGTAGGTCGAGTCGTAGCGCTGGCGTCGCAGCCCGTCGATCTCGAGGACCTTCAGGTTCGGGTCGAGCGCCTGGAACGCGGTCATCAGGGAGGGCAGCGCGTGCGTGGCGACGACGTACTTGCGATCGGTGCGCGTCATCAGCGCCCCCTCGCTCGTGAGCTCCTCCAGGGAGGTCGCAGCGAGCCGGTCGACCGGGAGTCGGTGCTGATCCACCGAGGGGGTTCCCGGGTCGACTCCCGGGCTGATCATGCGCCGGCCCCCACGGTGATCGGCCCGGTGGTCGGCCCGGTGGTCGATCCGGTGGTCGATGCGGTGCCGGCAGGGGAGAGGTTCTTCCGCGGTGAGGAGATCACGATGCGGCGCCAGCGGACGTCGACCACGGTGGTGTCGTTGACGAGGTCGATCTTCTGCACGACCACCTTGGTGACCTCGCCGCCGAGCTGCTCCTCCACGACGGCGGTCAGCAGCGTCTCGTCGGTGTAGGCGCCGTCGAGCACCAGCAGCTGCTGCTGGTCGCGGCTGTAGAGGCGCGGGCTGTCGGCCCCGGCGATCACGGCGACGACCAGGGCCATGAGCAGTGCGGTGGGGGCGAGCTCGAGGGCACCGAGGCCGCCGAGCAGGCCGAGGGTCAGGGAGGCGAAGTAGTAGGCAACCTCGTGCTGGCCGAGCTCGATGGAGCGCAGTCGAATGATCGACAGCACCCCGAACAGGCCGAGGCCGAGACCGAGGGTGGCATCGCTCGACACCAGCGCCGTGGTCACGGCCAGCACCCCGACGTTGACGCCGAGGAACGCGACGAGCAGCTCGCGGCGGCGGTGGCGGGGGTAGTAGACGGCGAAGCAGAGGAGACTGATGGCGATGAGATCGGCCAGGGCGAGGTAGAGCGAGTTCACGGGTGGTCCTTCCGTCGTTCACGTGGTGCCGGTGGTGGTTCCGGGGGCTGGTGATGTAGAAGGTGCCGTGCTTGTCGGGGCGTGGGCTGCCAAGGACCTGTGGGCCGGCTGTGACTCTGGCGAGGCGGGTGACGCGGGCCACGAAAGGGGCGTACGTTGGCTCAGGTGAGCGCGCGCCCGAAGGTCCTGGCCATCGTCCTTGCTGGTGGAGAGGGTAAGCGGCTCATGCCGCTGACAGCCGATCGAGCCAAACCGGCGGTCCCCTTCGCCGGCATCTACCGGCTGATCGACTTCGCGCTCTCCAACGTCGTCAACTCCGGCTACCTCCAGGTCGTCGTGCTGACGCAGTACAAGTCGCACAGCCTCGACCGCCACGTCACCCAGACCTGGCGGATGTCGTCGATGCTCGGCAACTACGTGGCGCCGGTGCCGGCGCAGCAGCGGGTCGGCAAGCACTGGTACCTCGGTTCGGGCGACGCGATCTTCCAGTCCCTCAACCTCATCAAGGACGAGAAGCCCGACATCGTGGTGGTCGTCGGCGCCGACCACGTCTACCGGATGGACTTCTCCCAGATGGTCAGCCAGCACGTCGAGAGCGGTGCGGCGTGCACGGTCGCGGCCATCCGTCAGCCGATCGCCATGGCCGACCAGTTCGGCGTCATCGACGTCGTGCCCGACGACCCGCGGCGCATCCGCGACTTCCTCGAGAAGCCCACCGACCCGACCGGGCTGCCCGACAGCCCCGGTGAGGTGCTGGCCTCGATGGGCAACTACGTCTTCGACGCCGACGCCCTCGTGGAGGCGGTCACGCGCGATGCGACCACCGAGGGGTCGAAGCACGACATGGGCGGCGACATCGTGCCGTCGTTCGTGCGGCGCAACCAGGCGGCCGTCTACGACTACCAGGACAACGTCGTGCCCGGCGCGACCGAGCGCGACAAGGGCTACTGGCGCGACGTCGGAACTCTCGGGTCCTACTACGCCGCCCACATGGACGTCGTGTCGCCGCTGCCGATCTTCAACCTCTACAACTTCGACTGGCCGATCTACACCTCCTACGGCCCGCAACCGCCCGCCAAGGTCGTCGCGTCCGGCGGTCGCGGCGCCCAGATCGACGAGGCGGTCCTCTCACCTGGGGTCGTGGTCAGTGGTGGCCACGTCAGCCGCTCGGTGCTCTCCCCGGCGGTGCGCGTCGGCGAGGGCGCGTCGGTCGAGGGCTCGGTGCTGATGAACGGCGTCATCATCGGGGCGGGTGCCGTGGTGCGCAACGCGATCCTCGACAAGAACGTCGTCGTGCCCCCCGGCGCGGAGATCGGCGTCGACACCGATGCCGACCGCGCGCGTGGCTTCCTCGTCGAGGACGGGCTCACCGTGCTCGGCAAGGACCAGCCGTTCGGCTGACTGCTCCGATCCACCGCTGACTCTGCGTCTGGTGACACCAGGTGTCACCAGACGCAGAGCTAGAGGACGCCGGCGGCTCGAGCGGGCTCGGCGTAGGCAGCAGCGAGGGTCTCGACGGTCTCGTGGGCGTTGAGGCCGCTCGGGGTGGGCACGACCCACAGGTCGGTCCCCGCGAAGGGGCCGTCCTCGTCGGCCGGCTGGCGGCCCCTCACCGCCTTCGGGTGCCCGAAGGCGGTGCGAT
>NZ_JAXMNS010000410.1:0-3268 GCF_034670285.1 Nocardioides sp.
TCGTCCGTGAGGTCTTCTGCGACTGGGACACCGAGGAGCGCGGCACCCTCACGATCGAGCGCCCCGACACCCTCGGCCAACCGGCCAAGGCGCTGAGCGAGAAGACCCTGGCCAAGCGCTACGAGGTGGCTGCGCGCACGCTGACCGGCTCGATCCTCACGTGGTTCGAGTTCCCCAAGTGGTTCCAGTACAAGGAGCCGGTCAACACCCTCACCGCGCCGCAGTCGACGCCCGGCGGTCTGGCCTCCCAGCGCTCCTCGATCGGCCACTACGAGCTCGCCGAGGACGAGGCGATGATCATCTCGGTCCCGCGGTGCGACGACTGCACCTACCAAGCCGCGCAGATCGGCTCCGACTGGTACGCCTCGACCGACTACGAGACCCACCAGACCTCGCTCACCAAGGCGCAGGCCGAGACCGACCCCGACGGCGTGATCCGCTTCGTCGTGGCCGAGACCCCGCCGTACGACGGGAAGCCGGTCGCCAACTGGCTCGAGACCACCGGTCACCGCACCGGCTCGATGATGCTGCGCTGGCAGCAGCTCTCCCGCGACCTCACCCAGGACGCCGACGGGCCGACCATCCAGGTCGTGCCGCTCGCCGACGTCCCCAAGCACCTGCCCCACACCGCACCACTCACCCCCGAGGAGTACGCCGACCGCATCGCTGCGCGGCAACGCTCCGTGGCCCGAAGGATGATCTCTTGAGCACCGACCTTGGACTCGCCGCAGCGCACGACACCTCCATCGAGGAGCGCTACCGCCCCGCTCCGGTGCTGGCCGGAAAGGTCATCGTCATCTCGGGCATCGGCCCCGGCCTGGGCCGCTCGCTCGCCGACGAGGCCGCCCGGATGGGCGCCGACCTCGTGATCGCCAGCCGCACCGCCTCGCGTCTCGACGAGGTCGCCGAGGAGGTCAAGGCCCACGGCGTCCGCGTCGTCAGCGTCGTCACCGACGTCACCGACGAGGACTCCCGCGCCAACCTGGTCGCCAAGACGCTCGAGGCCTTCGGTCGCGTCCACTGCGTCATCAACAACGCCTTCGCCATCCCGCCGATGGACCCGATCACTCAGATCGACCCGAGGAAGCTGGCCAAGGTCAACGAGACCAACGTCTTCGCCCCGCTGCGACTCTCGGCGCTCTTCGCCGATGCCCTGGCCGAGTCGAAGGGCTCGATCATCATGCTCAACTCGGCCGTGCAGTTCTCCTCGCAGCCCGAGTACGCCGGCTACAAGCTGTCGAAGGGCACGCTCGCGCACCTCGCCTCCTCGCTCGCCACCGAGCTCGGGCCGCGTGGGATCCGCGTCAACAGCGTGGCGCCGTCGTACATCTACGAGGACGTCAACCGCGGCTACTTCGACTACCTCGCCGCCGTCGAGAACAAGACCCACGACGAGGTGTACGCCGAGAAGGCCGGCCCGACCGACCTCAAGCGTCTCGCTTCCTCGGAGGAGGTCGCTCGCGCGACGCTGTTCCTCGCCTCCGACCTGGCCTCGGCGGTGACCGGGCAGATGCTGACGGTCGACTGCGGCGAGTTCCACAGCTGATGCCGAGCAACAACTGGTCGTCGAGTAGCCGGGCAGCGAGGAACGCGCGACCGGCGTATCGAGACGCTCACCGCGACCGGTCGCCTCACCGCGTCTCGATACGCCCGCCCCGCTCCTTCGTCGCGAAGGCGCGCTACTCGACGACCCAGAGCCTGCTCGCTCGGGCCGGCCGCCTGACGATCGACGAGGTAATCGGATGAGCGACAACATCATGGCGCGCACGCGCCCGGACGTCGGCTCGTTCGACGACATCGTCGCGGCTGCCGAGCGCACCACCGGGCTGAGCGACTTCGGCTGGGAGCCGGGCACCGAGCACGAGACGGGGCTGCGACTCCTCGCCGAGGACCTCGCCTCCCCCGAGGCCGGGCTGACGCCGCTGGGCAACTACTTCCAGCGCTCGGAGGTGAAGAGCGCGCTGGTCGGTCGGCTGCTGACGCAGGCGCGCTTCGACGAGCGACCCGAGCACGCCGACGTCCCGATCGAGCGTCCGATCTTCGTGATGGGTCTCCCCCGCACCGGCACGACCGCCCTGCACCGGCTGCTGCACGCCGACCCGATGGCGCAGGGCCTGGAGATGTGGCTGACCCAGTTCCCGCAGCCGCGTCCGCCGCGCGAGACCTGGGAAGACGATCCGATCTTCCAGGCGATGCAGACCGCTTTCTCGGCTCACCACGTCGAGAGCCCCGACTTCATGGGGATCCACTACATGGATGCCACCACGGTCGAGGAGTGCTGGCGGCTGCTGCGCCAGACCGGCAAGTCGAACTCGTATGAGTCGCTCGCCAACATCCCGCGCTACACCGAGTGGCTCAAGAAGCAGGACTGGACCGACGCCTACGCGCGCCACAAGCAGAACCTCCAGCTCGTCGGGCTCAACGACCCCGAGAAGCGCTGGGTGCTCAAGAACCCGTCGCACATGACGGCGCTCGACGCCCTGATGACGGTCTACCCCGACGCGCTCGTCGTCTACACGCACCGCGACCCGGTGGTCTGCATCGCGTCGTCGTGCTCGCTGTCGGCCGAGACGACCGCCGGGCACTCGACGACCTTCGTAGGCGACGTGGTCGGCTCGACCCAGCTCGACCTGTGGTCGCGGGCCTTCCACAGCTACCACGACGCGCGGACGTCGTACGACGACGCACAGTTCGCCGACGTCGCCTTCTCCGACCTCGTGGCCGACCCGATGGGAGTCGTGCGCGGGGTCTACGAGAAGTTCGGGCTCGAGTTCTCCGCCGACACCGAAGCTGCTGTGGGCGAGATCGACCGGGAGTCGAAGCAGGGCGGCAAGGCGCCGTCGCACCGCTACTCCCTCGGCGACTACGGGCTCACCGAGACCGACGTGCAGGCCGCGTTCGACCGCTGAGCGCGCTCACTTCTCTCTGGGGGAGATAGTCCCTGACGAAATGGCCCCTCCCACGGCGATTCAGGGGCCACTTCGTCAGGGACTATCTCCCGACGGGCCGGCAGGAGTGCACAGCTCGGAGCGGTTGGCTCGTCCTCCACAGGGCTCCCGACGAGCGGTGCCGCGGTGCAGGCCGAGGGGGCATCGTCGCGCCATGACCTCCACCGAGCCGACCAGCCTCCATCGCCACCTCGGGATCGCCGTCCCCCAGACCTGGCGACGTCGCTCCGATCCCGACACCGGGGTGTTGGTCGCCGCCCGCGCGACCCGGTTGCCCGCGAGCGGGGTGCGCCCCGAGCTGGTGCTGAGTATCTGCCGAG
>NZ_JAXMNS010000411.1:0-3253 GCF_034670285.1 Nocardioides sp.
CCTCTCGGCCAACCCACCGTGATGCTGGAGGTCTGGCCTTGACACTGACCTCTCCGAGCGGACAACGAGACTCGAACTCGCGACCTCAACCTTGGCAAGGTTGCGCTCTACCAACTGAGCTATGTCCGCCTGCGTTCCCGGCTGGTTTCCCCTCCGTGACTGCGAAAGGAACATTAGCCGATGCCTTGCACGCAGACCAATCGGGGTCCGGTTCGGCGTGGCTGCGCGGTTCTCGGCGGCGCGCGCTGGGTCGGCGTCGTCGTGGGGGGAGTCCTAGAGTGACGCTCATGCACGCGTGGATCGACGGACAGCTCCTGACCAACCCCGAGCAGGCGGCGGTCAGCGTCACCGATCACGGGTTCACCGTCGGCGACGGGGTGTTCGAGGCCGTCAAGGTGCTCGAAGGCCGCCCCTTCGCGCTCGACCTCCACCTGGCTCGGCTCGAGCGCTCGGCCACCGGGCTTGGTCTTGACGCCCCCGACCTCGACGCCGTGCGTCGTGGGATCGCCGCCGTCCTCGAACAGGACCACCTGACGCTTGGGCGCCTCCGCATCACGTTGACGGCCGGTCGCGCGCCCCTCGGGTCCGGCCGTGGCGCCCACGACTCGACGCTGGTGGTGGTTGCCGTACCCATGGAGCCCACGCCGGATGAGACCCACGTCGTCACGGTGCCGTGGTCGCGCAACGAGCACAGCGCCGTCGCCGGACTCAAGACCACGTCGTACGCCGAGAACGTCGTTGCGTTGGCCAAGGCGCGCGAGCAGGGGGCCAGCGAGGCGATCTTCGCCAACACCGCCGGCCACCTGTGCGAGGGCACCGGCTCCAACGTGTTCTACGTCGTCGACGGCGAGCTGCGCACCCCGACCCTCGCCAGCGGTTGCCTCGCCGGCGTCACTCGCGCGCTGGTGCTCGACTGGTGCGGAGCGCGCGAGGTGGACGAGCCGATCGCCGTCGCCGAAGCTGCCGAGGAGGTCTTCCTGGTGTCGACCACGCGCGACGTCCAGGCGGTGACGAGGTGGAACGACCGGACGATCCCGGTCGGCCCGGTCACCAGGGAGGCCGCGCAGACCTGGGCGCGGCGTGAGCGGGAGATGGCGCTCCCGGTCTGAGCCGGCGGTGCGCGCCCACCCAGCCGATGTCGGCGTCTGCTCGGACATGGGCTAAAGTCTGCGATCGCACCCGCAAGCACCACCGCGGGCGATTGGCGCAGTGGTAGCGCGCTTCGTTCACACCGAAGAGGTCACTGGTTCGAACCCAGTATCGCCCACAGTTCCCCAGGCCAGAGGCACGTGCCTCTGGCCTGGGGCTTTTTTGCGTGCACCAGGGGGGACGGCGCGTTGCGCGGCGGCGCAATGGTGCTGCACATCACAAAAAGGTCGTAACCAATCCGGGCCGGGGCCGTTGCACCGACGACAGCCTCGCGGCGTCGGGGTCATCCTCCGTCGCTGCGACCCGCCGCACCTTCTCACCCCCGAAGGACTTTGAATGCAGCTTCGTCCAGGCCTGATGGCGGCCGCCTTGCTTCTCGGCGTAGCAGGACTCGCCGCTCCAGCCCCCACCTCTGCAAGCCCGGCTGACGACTACGTCGGCCCCTACTTCGGCGACAAGAACCTCCCGCCCGGATGCATCAAGAACATGGACCGGGACAACCCGGACAACGTGTGCTTCCACGGCAAGGCGGGGCTGAACGCCCTGGACACGCCCAAGGTGGACGTCGCCGTGCTGGTGCCGGCCTCGCCGACCGCCGAGCGTGACCTGCGCATCCTGCGCCAGGCGGCAGAAGCGTGGGAGGGCGGTATCGACTACCTCGCCGGCGAGATGGGGCTGGACTGGCTGAGCGACAATGTCGACTTCCACATCACCTCGGACGTCGTCAGCCTCACGGAGGGCGACGAGGTCAGCACCTACCCGCTCTACGACCCCGAGATCGTCATCATCGCCACCAACCCGGTCGGCGGCATCGGCATCGGCGTCGACCCGCTCTACCTCACCGACGAGCTCGGTGTGTTCGACGAGAACGGTGTGCCGTGCCACAACATCGCCAACCCCTTCTCCCTGGACACCTGGGAGGGCATGCCCGGCTACGACGGACACCACGGTGACGGCGGCGGCTACTACGTCGAGGACTGCGGCGGTGCCGGCGGCAACGTCTGCTTCGCGGTCAACGGCGCCATCGACCCGGTTCCGGGCACGACTGACACGTTCTCGCTCTTCGACCTCGTGCTGCACGAGACGGGTCACTGCCTGACCCTGGGGCACGTCGGCGACGGCGCCGAGGGCGACTGGGGCCCGGTGCCGACCACCGACATCATGGCCTACAGCGCCGACCCGCCCGGCATGAGCAAGTGCGTCTCGACGCTCAACGTCGAGGTCTTCGCGACCCGGATGAGCCAGTACATCGACGTCAACGGCGACGGAACGGTCTCCGAGCACGACCACGTGCACCCCAACGACGTCGCGGGCGACGGATCGAACTCCTTCCAGGTCCAGCACCCCGACGACCACCACTACGCCTCCTCGACCGGCTCGGTGTGGGAGTGCCCGCAGCCCGACCTGGGCCTCGTCCCCGGTCCGCGGACCGACTGGACCCCTGACCCGGTGGCGACCAGCACCCCGACGCTGACGATGACGTCGCCGGCGCACGGGGACGGCGTCCCCGAGGGGCACGTGCACGTGGCCGGCACAGTGGACCGCCTGCCGTTGAAGGCCGACCCGACGTCGACCACCGCGTCGCACGACGACCCCGAGGGTGACTCGCTGACCCCGGTCACCGACCTCCAGAACCTCCAGGTGGAGGTCACCGACCTCGACGTCGTCGCCACTCTCAAGGTCGACCAGCTCTGGCCCGAGGGTGTCGTCTCGCTGCCGAAGTACGGCGTGAGCATCGGTGGTCGCGAGATCGAGTCGACCATCCCGGACCCGCGCAGCTCCTCCGAGGTGGTCACCTACGACCACTCCATGGAGACAGCGCTTCCGGACGAGTGGTCGCAGTGGGACGCAGTCGCGAACACCGTGACCTTCACGATCCCGCGCAGCTATCTGGCCGGTGCCAAGATCACCGCGCCGTACGACGTCTTCGCGCTCACCAGCTATCGCGCCCCGACGAACATGTGGACCGTGATCGCCGACGACCGAGCGCCCGACACCGGTGCGGTCGACGTGGCCGCCCCGGCGAGCACGCAGGCCGACGGCAGCTCGACCAGCGAGTCGCGCACGCTCACGCGCACCTCCACGAGCTCGGTCCTCGGTGGCC
>NZ_JAXMNS010000412.1:0-3244 GCF_034670285.1 Nocardioides sp.
CGCCATGGGCGAGGCCCTCGGCGCCGCCGACGCGGTCGTGGTCCTCGACCTCTACCACGCGCGCGAGGCCGCGGACCCGGCCGTGACGTCCCGGCTGGTGGCCGACGCCGTCCAGCTGCCGGCCGAGGCCGTCGCCACCTCAACCCTCGACGACGCGGCCGCTGAGCTCGTCCGTCGCGCGCGCCCCGGCGACCTGGTGCTGACCCTGGGGGCCGGCACCGTGACCCGGGTGGGGCCGGAGGTGCTCGACCTCCTTCTACGGCGCGAGCAGTCCAGTGGCAGGTAAGCGCACGGCGGAGGAGCGCAGCCGTCGGCGGTTCGCCCGTCGGCAGTGGGCTCGGCGCTGGATCACCTGGCGCTACGTCCTGGTGGTCGTCGTCGTGCTGGGGCTCGTGGGGGGCGGCATCTACGGCGTCTACTTCTCGCGCGCCCTGTCGGTGCAGGGAGTCCAGGTCACGGGGGAGTCCACCATCGAGGCTGATGAGGTCCTCGAGGCTGCTGCCGTTCCTCTCGGTGGTCCGCTGGCCACCGCAGACCTCGGCGCGATCCAGCGACGGGTGGAGAACATCGACGCCGTGCGCTCGGCCGACGTCTCTCGCCGCTGGCCTCTCGACGTCGGGATCACGGTCGAGGAGCGGGTCCCGGTGGCGGTGATCGATCGTGGGGGCGAGTTCCGAGCCGTCGACGAGACCGGCACGGTGTTCAACAGCTATCGGCGGGCGCCCGCCGATCTGCCGCGGATCCAGACCGCCGACCTCAACGACGTCGACGCCCTCGAGGCGGCCGCGATCGTGCTCGCGGCCGTCCCCTCGGAGATCCGTGCCGTGGTCGACCACCTCGAGGTCGAAGGCGTCGACCGGATCGACCTGCTCCTCGACGGTGGCCGCACGGTGCGCTGGGGGAGCGCGGAGTCCTCGACCCAGAAGGCCGAGGTCCTCGAGGCGTTGCTGAAGCAGCCCGCCGTCATCTACGACGTCAGCGTTCCCGGGCAGCCGACCACGTCCGGGACCCAGGGCGGCTGAGGGCGGGCTGAGCGCGGCTGAGGGCTGCTGGCCCTCGCACGAATCCGTCGGTCGATGCGGCGTGTCGGCGCCGTTCGGGGCTGCCGGCTGCCTACTGTCGTGATCACGACGAGGTTGACATAACTATAACCCTCAGGCTGAGGGTCACAGTTGAGGCTCGTCACCAGACCACAGGCCCGGCACTCGGGCCCGACCACAGAGACACACTCCGGAGAGGTGAAGCCGCCGTGGCTGCTGCACAGAACTACCTGGCCATCATCAAGGTCGTGGGCATCGGCGGTGGCGGCGTGAACGCCGTCAACCGGATGATCGAGGTCGGCCTCAAGGGGGTCGAGTTCATCGCGATCAACACCGACGCCCAGGCCCTGCTGATGAGCGACGCCGACGTCAAGCTCGACATCGGCCGCGAGCTCACCCGCGGTCTCGGTGCCGGCGCGAACCCCGAGGTCGGGGCTCGCGCCGCGGAGGACCACGCCGACGAGATCGAAGAGGTCATCAAGGGCGCCGACATGGTGTTCGTGACTGCAGGCGAGGGTGGCGGCACCGGCACCGGCGGCGCGCCCGTCGTCGCTCGGATCGCTCGCTCCCTCGGAGCGTTGACGATCGGTGTCGTCACGCGCCCCTTCGCCTTCGAGGGACGCCGTCGCGCCACCTCGGCCGACGAGGGGATCGCCGGTCTGCGCGAAGAGGTCGACACCCTCATCGTCATCCCCAACGACCGACTGCTGTCGATCAGCGACCGCAACGTCTCGGTGCTCGACGCCTTCAAGCAGGCCGACCAGGTGCTGCTGCAGGGTGTCTCGGGCATCACCGACCTGATCACCACTCCCGGTCTGATCAACCTCGACTTCGCCGACGTCAAGTCCGTCATGGCCAACGCGGGCTCGGCCCTGATGGGCATCGGCTCGGCCCGGGGCGAGGACCGCGCGGTCGCCGCCGCCGAGATGGCGGTCTCCAGCCCGCTGCTCGAGGCGTCCATCGACGGCGCCCACGGCGTCCTGCTCTCGATCGCCGGCGGGTCCGACCTCGGTCTCTTCGAGATCAACGAGGCCGCGGCGCTGGTCGCCGACGCCGTGCACCCCGAGGCCAACATCATCTTCGGTGCCACCATCGACGACGCGCTGGGCGACGAGGTCCGGGTGACCGTGATCGCGGCCGGCTTCGACGGCGGCGTTCCCAAGCGACGCGAGGAGGGCAACGTCCTGCGCCGCGACAGCAAGCCGGCAGCCGTGCCCGCCTCGACGCCGGCCCCGCAGGAGGCACGCGTGGGCGCGCCTGCCCCGCGTCGCGACGAGAGCACCTCGCGACCGGAGACCACGACGGTCCGTCCGTCCACGCCGCCTGCCGCTGCGCCTCGACCGGCCGCCCCCACCCAGGTGACCTTCGACGACGACGACCTGGACATCCCCGACTTCCTCAAGTGAGTCGGTGACCCTCCGCCCACAGGATCCTCAGGAGCAGTAGCGGTGTTCGCGTTCCGCACCACCCTCGGCCCCGTCGAGCTGGCCTTCACCGACCGGCACGGCGGGGTCAGTGCTGCGCCCTTCGAGTCGCTCAACCTCGCCTGGGCGGGCGACGACCCGACGGCGCTCGCCGAGAACCACCGGCGTCTGATGGCCGACTTCGCTCCGGGTGATGACGTGGCGGCCCTGAGCCAGGTGCACGGACGCGAGGTCGCCGTGGTCGGCCCCGAGGGCCCGGCCACCGATCTGCACCAGCACCTGCACGCCACCGGCGACGGACTCGTCACCAGGCGCCCCGCGACGACCTTGATGGTGCGCGCTGCCGACTGTGCGCCGGTCCTGCTCGCCGACCCCGACGCCCGCGTGGTCGGGGCCGCGCACTGCGGGCGCGCCGGCCTGGTGGCCGAGGTCGTGCCGGCCACGGTTGCTGCGATGGTCGAGCAGGGCGCGCGCCAGATCCGCGCCTGGCTCGGACCCAGCGTGTGTGGAGGGTGCTACGAGGTGCCTGCCGACCTCCAGGACGAGGTGGGCAGCAAGGTGCCGCTCAGCCGCGCCACCACCACGTGGGGCACTCCCTCGGTCGACCTCGCCGCCGGCATCCGGGCTCAGCTGGCCGAGCTCGACATCGTGCTCGACACCACCGCCGCGCGCTGCACCCGCGAGTCCGACGACCTCTTCTCCTATCGCCGCGACGGTGCCGACTCCGGCCGGGCAGCCGGCCTGATCCGGGTGGCGCCATGAGCCGCCACGACGAGATCG
>NZ_JAXMNS010000413.1:0-3243 GCF_034670285.1 Nocardioides sp.
CCTGCGAGGTGACGGTGCGTGCCTCGAGGTCGACGCCGCTGACCTCGCCGAGGAGCACGCGGGCGTTGTCCTGCCCGGCCAGCACCTCACGGGTCGGCGGGGCGATCTCGCCCTCGGACAGGATGCCGGTGGCCACCTGGTAGAGCAGGGGCTGGAAGAGGTGGTGGGTCGTCTTGGCGATCATCGTGACGTCGACGTCGGCGCGCTTGAGAGCCTTGGTGCCGAACAGCCCACCGAAGCCGGAGCCGATCACGACGACGCGGTGGCGTTCACCAGTCGCACCGAGGTCTTCGGTGGGTCGGCTCGGCCGGACCGGGGTCGTCGCATCGTCGGCGGGGACGTGGGGATCGGTCATGAGGCACTCCTGCGTCTGAGGCTGGTGATCGGCATCGCGCTGGTCGTTCGTCGTCGTACGACCGGCACTCTGCTCCTGGCGCATTGTCTCGCGTAAGGGCATCCCTGCCCAATCTCGTGCGCGAGTCTGTCGACGACAGCAACGCCTCGTGGTGGAAGAATATTCATTCATCGTGTTTGCGCCCGGTCCGGGAGGGTAAGCAAGCATCACTGTCGGTCGATGACTCACCCATGGGGACTGACGGTGGCTCGATCTTCATCTGTCCACATTTCCGCTCACGTCGCCGGAGTGCCCCGTGCCACTGAACAGGCCTCCCCTGTCCTTGGGTACTGGCCCGCGCGGTGTTCAGGACGCCCGACGCTGGGTCGTGGGCACGTTCGCCAACATGGGACGAGACGACCTGCGCGAGTGCGCCGAGCTCGCCGTCTCCGAGCTCGTCACCAACGCGCTGCTGCACGGCGCCCCGCCGATTCTCGTGCGGGTGCGCGGCACCCAGGAGCACCCGCGGGTCGAGGTGCGCGACGCCTCCAGCGATCCGCCGGCCCTGCAGGCGGTCGGCACGCCCGAGGACGACGACTCGGTGCTGCTCACCTTCGGCCGGGGGCTCGACATCGTCGCGCGCGCCTCGGAGGCCTGGGGCGCCGAGATCGAGAGCTCCGGCAAGGTGGTGTGGTTCACCCCGGCGGCACAGTTCTCCGACTGCCCCGGCGACGAGCCCCTCATCACCGGGGCCGGTGACCTCGTCGAGCAGACCGGCGAGATCGCCCGCGACCCCGAGCGCTTCACCCTCGTCGGCGTGCCGGTGGTCGCCTACGTCGCCTTCCAGAACCACTTCCGCGAGCTGCGCCGCGAGGTGCGGCTGCTGACCTTGGCCCACGAGTCCGACTACCCGCTCGCCCGCGACCTCTCGGGGGTCTTCGACACCCTCGGCCGCCCACTGGCCCTCGGCATCGGCAGCGCCCAGGTGGCCGCGGCCCTCGCGCACGGTCGCAGCACCGCCGACCTCGAGGTCACGATGGGTCGCGCTGCGGCTCGCGGCCTGGAGCACTTCCTCGAGCTGCTCGACCTCACCGATGCCTTCTGCCGCGAGGAGCGGATGCTCTCCCTGGCGCGCAGCCCCGAGCAGCGTCGCTTCCAGAACTGGTTCCTCGGCGAGTTCGTGCGCCAGAGCCGCGGCGAGGCTCCGCGCCCCTGGGACGTCGCTGACTCGACCAACGCAGCCGACGAACGGCACAGTTCGGTGTCGTGACCCCTTCCCCGCACCTCACCCTGGCCGTCGCGGCCGGTGGGGCGGTGGGAGCCCTCCTGCGCCACGGCCTGGAGATGTGGGTGCCCGACGGAGCGGGATTCCCGTGGACCACGCTGGCGATCAACGTCGTCGGCGCCTTCCTGCTCGCCCTGCTCCCGGCCCTCGCCCGGGTGCGCCGCTCCCCCGCCTGGACGGTCGCGCTCGGCCCCGGGGTGCTGGGTGGCTTCACGACGCTCTCGGCGGCCTCCGAGCAGGCCCGGGCACTGCTCGCCGACGAGCGCCTCGCGGCCGCCTCGGCGTACGCCCTCGGCACGCTGGTCGCCTGCCTCGCAGCGGTGCTCCTCGCCGGACTGCTCTCGGCGCGCGTCGAGCAGGACGTGGTCGCCCGCGCCGGAGGTGACGAGTGACAGCGCTGCTCGTCGCCCTCGGCGCCGCAGTTGGCGCCGCGGTGCGCTTCCACGTCGCCGCTCGCCTCGACCTCACTCCTGACGCCCGCCTCCCCTGGGGCACCCTGACGGTCAACGTGATCGGCTCGCTGCTGCTGGGCTTCTTCGTGGCACACGCGATCGACGAGCAGACCTACGCCTTGCTGGGCACCGGCTTCTGCGGTGGCCTCACGACCTACTCCGCCTTCGCGGTGCAGACCGCTCGTCTCGGACCGCTGACTTGGCGCGCGGCGTCGTACGCCGTCCTGACGCTTGCGCTGGGCGTCGCGGCCGCTGCGCTCGGGTACGCCGTCGGGAGCTGACGCCCGACCACAGGCGAGCAACAGGCGGGCGCAGACGAGCGGTCAGCCGTAGCCGAGCTCGTGGAGGAGGTCGTGGTCCATCCCGAAGTGGTGGGCGACCTCGTGGACGACGGTGATGCGCACCTCGTCGGCAAGCTGCTGCTCGTCGTCGCAGAAGTCGAGCAGCGGGTTGCGGAAGATGAAGATCCGGTCCGGCAGGTCCACCCCGGGCATCCAGGTGCGCTCGGTGAGCGCGATGCCGTCGTAGAGACCGAGCGTGTCGGCCGGCTCACTCTCCGGCGGCTCGTCCTCGACCAGGACGACGACGTTGTGCACGAGCGCGGCGATCTCGTCCGGGATCGTGTCGAGGGCGCGGTCGACGAGGGCATCGAACGCGGCGGGGTCGAGCTCGAGGGGCATGGCCTCAGTGTGCCGTAGGACAAAACGCAGAACGCTCCGGATCTGTGTGATCCGGAGCGTTCGTCTGCGACCCCGACGGGACTCGAACCCGCGGCCTCCGCCGTGACAGGGCGGCGCGCTAACCAACTGCGCTACGGGGCCATCTTTCAACTCCCTTGCGGGAGCGATGGAACTCTAACCCACGCCTGGCGGGGAGTCCCAATCGGGCCACTCCCAGCCAGAAGTCCGGCCTGGCAGGGCGTCCTTCGAAGCCCTGCCGAGCCGGTTGAAGCACCCCCAACGGGATTCGAACCCGTGCTACCGCCGTGAAAGGGCGACGTCCTAGGCCGCTAGACGATGGGGGCCTGCGGCGATCCTGCGCGCTCATCCTAGCCAGCGACCCGACGCTGCGGCGAAGCGGCGTACGACGAGCGCGGCGACACCGCCGCCGCTCGGGTGCATCCGATTCGTGAGGGAGGGAGCCGGGCATGTATCGTGCTCCTCGCTTGGCCA
>NZ_JAXMNS010000414.1:0-3242 GCF_034670285.1 Nocardioides sp.
GGGAGCGCGTCGTGGCCCTGGGAGTCGAGCACCAGGTAGCCGGTGTAGGCCGCGAACCACCCGACCAGCAGAACGCCCTCACCCCGGCTGAGCTGGGCACCGGTGAAGAGCACGACCCCCAGGGCCACGGTGACGGCCAGGAGGACGGGGAGGTCGAAGTTCACCGCAGCGGGATCGATCGGGACCGGGATGGTGACGGAGGAGATCCCGAGCACGGCACCGATGTTGAAGATGTTGCTGCCGACCACGTTGCCGACCGCGAGCTCCCGGTCACCCTTGAAGGCAGCGACCAGCGACGTCACGACCTCGGGGAGAGAGGTGCCGACGGCCACCACGGTCAGTCCGATCACCAGGTCGCTGAAGCCCAGGGCCTCGGCGATGGCGCTCGCGCCCTCCACGACGAGCGCGGCGCCGCCGACGAGCAGACCGACCCCGACCACGACGCGCGCGACGTCGGCGGCCACCTGGCTCGGACCCGCCGGCACGTCGACGTCCCGCGCCTGGCTCCGGGCCTCCCGGCTGTGCCGACGTCCGCGCCGCACCGCCAGGACGACGTACGACACCAGCCCAAGGAGCAGGAGCGCCCCGTCGGGCCGCCCGAGCTCACCGTCCAGGCTCAGCACCAGCGCGAGCGTGGCGATGACGAGTGCCACCGGGAGGTCGAAATGGAGGAGGCCGCGACCCGCGAGCTGGTACCTGACGATCGCGGCGACGCCGAGCACGAGCAGCACGTTGGCGATGCTGCTCCCGACCGCGTTGCCGACCGCGAGTCCTGGCGAGCCCGTCAGGGCGGCGTCCAGGGACACGGCGAGCTCGGGCGCGGACGTGGCGCCGGCAACCACGGTCAGCCCGACCACCACCGGCGAGATGCCCGCGGCTCGACCCAGGTTGCTCGCGCCGCGCACCAGCAGCTCTCCGCCGAGCACGAGGAGACCCAGGCCCGCGGCCAGGAGCAGCACGGTCACCATCGGCCGCACCCGTCTCGCGACGTCGCGCTCCGCACTCGCATGATTCGGCACCTCACCGGCGCTATGTAATCAGGTCGCGACGCCTCGCCGGGCCGAGGCGGGGCCTACAGCCACGGTACGAGCGGCGACTGCGGCTGCCAGCACCTGGTCATGGGTGACCAGGATCAGTGCGCACCCGGCCTCGTCCACCTGCTGCATCAGGCAGTGCACGGTCTCCTGCTGCGTCACGAGGTCGAGCCGGGACGTCGGCTCGTCGGCGAAGAGTAGGAGCGGCCTGAGGAGCAACGCGCGGATCAGCGCCAGACGTTGGAGCTCGCCGCCCGAGACCTGCCCCGGTCGGCGCGACAGGACCCCAGGGGGCAGGTGCATCGTCTCGACCAGCTCGTCGAGGCGCGAGGCGTCCAGGCGGTGCCTCCTGAGGACGTCGGCGATCGCGATGCCGGTCGTGACGTGTCTCGGAAAGGACGCCGCCGGGTCCTGGTAGAGCTTCTGCACCCGACCGGGGCCCAGCGAGTCGGCGTGCCGCACGCTGCCGCCGTCCGGTCGCTGGAGGCGCAGCAGCACGTTGCCCAAGGTGGTCTTCCCGGACCCGCTCGGTCCCGTCAGGGCGAGTCGCTCCCCCGCACCGACGTCGAGCGACAGGCTGTCGAAGAGCCGGTTGCTCCCGTAGGCGTAGCGGAGGTCGCGCGCCTCGATGAGTGCCGGGGCCTCGGGGCCCGGATGGCTCGCCTCCTGCCAGGCGTAGCGCCAGCTCGAGGGCTCAGCCGCCACCAGGCGCCGGGTGTAGGCGTGCCACGGACGCGCCAGGACCTGCTCGGCGTCTCCGTTCTCGACGACGTGCGCCTGCTGCATCACCCAGACGTCTCCTCCGAGAGCGCGGGCCACCTCGAGGTCGTGGGTGACGGTCAGGAGCGCGCCGCCTCGGTCGGGGTGCTGAAGGAGCAGCGCCACCAGCGCGTCGCGGGCCGGGGGGGGTCCAGGCCCTTGGACGGCTCATCGGCGATGAGCGTCGGAGCTCCGCCGATCGCGGCCGCGGCGAAGGCGACCCGTTGGGCCATCCCGCCCGACAGCACGTGCGGGAAGGCCGAGCCCACTCCGGGCAGCCCCACGTCGTCGAGGGCCTGCTCAGAGCGTACGCGGTCGGAGGTGCGTCCCCTGGTGGAACCGCGGAGCCCCTCGCCGACCTGGTGGACCACCCGCATGGTCGGGTCGAGGGCCTGGCCGGGCTCCTGCGGGAGCATCGCCATCACCCGCCCCCACAGCGACCGTTGACCGCCGACCGCGCCGAGGTCCGTCCGGGCGCCGTCGATCGTGGCGTGACCTCGCACCTGCAGGGTGCGGTCGATGGTGCCCATCAGCGCGTGAGCCAGCAGGGACTTGCCGCTGCCGCTCTCCCCGACGATGGTCAGCGGCTGACCCGGGTGCAGGGCGAGGTCGGCGACCTGCACCAGCACCTCGTCGCCGTGGCGCACCTCGAGCTCGTGCACGACGATGCTCATGTCTGATCTCCTCCTCGACGTAGCCCGAGCAGCCCGAGCAGCAGAGCCATCAGCACGACGACCGGTGCGACCGACAGCAGCGGCGCCTCGTCGTAGAGCGGGAAGGCCTCGGTCACCATCAGACCGAGCTCGGGGGTGGGCGGGCGGACGCCGACGCCGACGAAGCCGAGCGTCGACAGTGTCAGCACGACGGTCGCCAGGCCCATGACGGCCATGGTGCCCAGCACCGACCGCAGCTCTGGCCACACGTGACGGGCCACGACGTGGCGCCGTCCGAGTTGCAGGAGCCCGGCCGCCTCCACGGCCGGCCCGGCCAGGATCACTGCGCTCTTGGCCCTGGTGACCCGGAAGTACTCGACCCACTGCACGAGCGCGAGGCCGCCGTACAGCGACCACAGCCCGCCGTCGGCGAGCGCGGCGAAGAGCAGCACGGCGCGCACCCCAGCGGTCGGCCAGCACGCCACCGAGCAGGAAGAACCCCTGCTGGGCGACCATCCGAAGGCCCATCACGAGGCCGACGAGAGCAACCGACAGGCCGATCTCGTCGGTCAGGTGCACGGCCAGGAACGGCAGCACGAGGTAGAAGCCGGCGTTGAAGACCGCCATGCTGACCACGAGCAGGCGCAGCAACGGGGTGAGCGAACCCAGCCCCAGCAGCGACCTCACGCCTCGATCGCGTCGCGCCGCGCGACGAGCACCGAGTTGACGACGTCGTCCGAGAGCGATGAGACGAAAGGAACGATCATGATGCCCATCACCAGCCCTGCCGCGAGCG
>NZ_JAXMNS010000415.1:0-3228 GCF_034670285.1 Nocardioides sp.
CAGCTCGTTCCCTTCAGCTGTGACCGGAAGGCCTGGACGGCGGCGCCGAACCCGGCGAGGTCGTGGCTGACGAAACCCTCCGCGCTGGCCGGCACCATGACGTGCTCGGAGGAGACCGACAAGGTGTCGGGCAGGGGGAGCAGGAGGCGGGGATTCTTTGCGCTGCTCGACGTCGAGGCCTTCAGTGCCTCCGAGGCCTCGATCTCGTAGCCCACGACGTCGCACGGGCCGCCGGTGCTGTTGTCGTACTCGATGACGACGTCGGAGACCTTGCCGAGGTCGGTGCCGCTGTCGGTGAGGACGCGGTCGCCGAGGACGTCGCCGCCGCTGCCCGTGGCCACGCCGGTCGAGCGGGCTGCGGCGATCACGCCGTCGACCGGCTCGAGCACCTCGGGGCCCGTGATCACGACGGCGTCCGGGCCGAGCCCACGCACGTTGCCCCAGGCGAGGCCGTCCTTGAGGGGGCCGCTCAACAGGCCGCGGCCGGCGAGGGTGAAGCCCGCGACGGCGCCACCGTCAGCGGAGAAGACGATGTCCTTGACCTGGGCGATGTCGTCTCCGGCGAGGGTGACGACCGGCAGGGAGGCGATCTCGGAGGTGCGCATCAACCTGCTCATGACGTGCCACCGGCGCCGGAGCCGGCATCCGTGGATCCGGTGCCGGGACCTCCCACGATCACGCCGCCCTTGCGACGCTTGGCCTGGATGGCGAGCAAGGCTCCCGCGACCACGACCACCACGACGAGGGCGATGATCGCCCATCCCCACCACTCCATGACGACTCCTTCTCCACATCCCGATGAGCCGACGTCACGTCGGCTCCTGCGCGAAGCCTACGGCTGCAAGCCACCGTGTGGGGTGGAACTACGCGGCGTCGCTCTCGGCGGCGGCCTTGAGCTTGACCATCGTGCCCTCGAGCGCCTTCTGCGTCCTGGAGCCGAAGGTAGCCGACAGCACGCCGCGCACGATCGGGTTGCACTTCGACAAGTCCCAGGTCTCGGTGACCTGCGTGCCGCCGTCCGCGGTGGGGGTGAGCTCGTAGCGCCAGATGTGCGGGTTCATGTGACGCCAGGCAATGAGCTTGTCGGCCTCGAACTCCACGACCTTGTTCTTGATCTTGTAGGACGCGCCCTGCTTCATGTCCATGCCGAACGTCGATCCCAGCTCGAGACGCTCGGGGCCGGAGATGGAGTCCTTGACGCTGCCCGAGCCGTCGATCCGCGGGTGCTGGCGCGGGTCGGCCAGGATCGCGAAGACGGTGGCCGGCGGTGCGGCGATGGTCGTGCTGGCGGTCCTGCTCTTGTCACTCATGACGCCGAGGCTAGCGTCCCCGAGGCCGCCCTCCGGGTGGGGTCCGCAGGAGGTGCGCCCGTCGGGTTGGCCCCACGCGGACCGGGCTTGTAGGTTGCTGCTCATCCGGACTGTGTCCCGGGTCACAGACCGCCACACCCCGTGCGGATCGTGAGCCCGGGGTGAACATCGGTCCCAGCTTCCCGATGAGCGGCGACCCCGTCTCGCCGGGTGACGACAAGGAGTCAGCATGAGTGACAGCTCACCCACCCCCGGCGGGGCGCCCAGCGGCACCTTCGGACCCGACCTGGCCGATGTCTTCGGCCCCAGCCAGGCCGACGGAGGCCCCGAGCTCGTCCAGCTGCTCACTCCCGAGGGGGAGCGGGTCCACCACCCCGAGTTCGACATGGACTTCTCCGCCGAGGACCTGCGCGGCTTCTACCGCGACATGGTGCTGACCCGGCGCATCGACACCGAGGCCACCGCCCTCCAGCGCCACGGAGAGCTCGGCATCTGGGCCCAGCTGCTCGGCCAGGAAGCCGCCCAGATCGGCGCCGGCCGCGCCCTGCGCCCGCAGGACTACGTCTTCCCGACCTACCGCGAGCACGGCGTGGCCTGGTGCCGCGGGCTCGACCCGCTCAAGCTCCTCGGTCTCTTCCGCGGTGTCGACCACGGCGACTGGGACCCCGCCGAGGTCAACTTCGCGCAGTACACGATCGTGATCGGCGCCCAGACCCTCCACGCCACCGGCTATGCGATGGGCATGCAGCGCGACGGCGACGTCGGCACCGGCGACCCCGACCGCGATGCCGCGGTGGTCGCTCACTTCGGTGACGGCGCCAGCAGCCAGGGTGACGTCAACGAGGCCTTCATCTTCGCCGCCTCCTACAACGCCCCGGTCGTCTTCTTCTGCCAGAACAACCAGTGGGCGATCTCGGAGCCCATCGAGCGCCAGTCGCGCATCCCGCTCTACCAGCGCGCGCTCGGCTTCGGCTTCCCCGGCGTGCGCGTCGACGGCAACGACGTGCTCGCGACGTACGCCGTCACGCAGGCCGCGCTGCAGCGTGCCCGCGACGGCCAGGGCCCCACCCTGGTCGAGGCCTACACCTACCGGATGGGCGCCCACACCACGACCGACGACCCGACCCGCTACCGGCTCTCCGACGACGTCGAGCGCTGGAAGCTCAAGGACCCGATCGCTCGGGTCAAGGTGTGGCTCGACCGCAACGGCCTGGCCGACAAGGAGTTCTACGAGTCGGTGGCCGCCGAGGCCGACGAGCTCGGCCACACGCTGCGCGAGGGCTGCAAGGCGATGCCCGACCCGGAGCCGATGAGCATGTTCGACCACGTCTACGCCGACATGCCGCCCGAGCTGGTCGCCCAGCGCGACAACTACGCCTCCTACCTCGAGACGTTCGAAGGAGCGCGCTGATGAGCACCCCCAGCACTCAGAAGATCACCCTGGCCAAGGGCCTCAACATGGGCCTGCGTCGCGCCATGGAGGACGACGACAAGGTCCTGCTGATGGGCGAGGACGTCGGCAAGCTCGGTGGCGTCTTCCGCATCACCGACGGTCTCCAGAAGGACTTCGGCGAGGACCGGGTCATCGACTCCCCGCTCGCGGAGTCCGGCATCGTCGGCACCGCGGTCGGTATGGCGATGCGCGGCTACCGCCCGGTCGTCGAGATCCAGTTCGACGGCTTCGTCTACCCCGCCTACGACCAGATCGTCTGCCAGGTCGCCAAGATCCACTACCGCTCCAAGGGCAAGACGAAGATGCCGATCGTCATCCGGATCCCCTTCGGTGGCGGCATCGGCGCGGTCGAGCACCACAGCGAGTCGCCCGAGGCGCAGTTCGCCCACACCCCCGGCCTCAAGGTCGTCGCGTGCTCGAACCCCGTCGACGGCTACTGGATGATGCAGCAGGCCATCGCCTGCG
>NZ_JAXMNS010000416.1:0-3220 GCF_034670285.1 Nocardioides sp.
CTCGGGCGGGCCGGTGCGCGCCACCCGTCCGGGGCGCGGAGGTGGGCGTCGCGTGCGATGGCTGGCGGTGCCCGACCGCGTCAGCGCTCGCAGTGGGGTGAGCGTGTCGTTGCTGACGCGTCCGGCCCACACGAGGTCCCAGAGAGCGGCGCTCAGCGCCTGGTCGGTCAGCGACAGCTGTCCGAGGGCGCTGCGGACCGTGTCGGCGAGCTGCCGGAAGAACCACGCGCCGCCGGGCTCGAGGGCGGCCAGCACGGCCTCCTGAATCTCGGCGGCCTCGAGCGGCGCCCGGTCGGGGAGCGTCAGCTGGGCCTGGTCGGCGAGGTGGAGGCTCACCCACCCGTCGGAGCCCGGCAGGCTGCCGTGGCCGGCCCAGATCACCTCGCCGGCAGCGGTCAGCTCGTCGAGGTACGACGGCTCGTAGTCGCGCACGCGGGAGGCGAGGATCAGCGGCTCGAGGGCGGAGGCCGGGACCGGGCAGCCGGCGAGCTGGTCGATCACGGTCACCACGCCGTCCACGCCCCGCAGCTTGCCCCCGACGTGCTGCCAGGCGCCGAGGAACCGGGCCAGCGCAGCGGGCTCGACCGGCTCCACCTCCTTGCGCAGGCGCGCCAACGACCTGCGCCGCAGGGTGCGCAGCACCTCGGCGTCGCACCACTCGTCGCCGGAGCCGGCCGGTCGGAACTCGCCGTCGAGCACGCGGCCCTGGCCGGAGAGCCGCTGGAGCGTGTGGCGCGCCACGGCGGCGCCCAGCCCCAGTCGGTCGGCGACTTGAGCGGTGGTGAAGGGGCCGTGGCTGCGTGCGAAGCGGGCGACCAGGTCGGCGAGCGGATCGTCGACGCTCTCACCGAAGACCTCCGGGGTGCCGGGTGGCACCGGCACACCGAGGCCGTCGCGCAGGCGGCCGACGTCCTCGACGACGGCCCAGCGCTCGACGCCGGCCATCCGCACGCTCACCAGACGCCGCGCCGCGGTGAGCTCGGCCAGGGCGGCGTCGACATCGACGTCGCCGGTGGTGCGCTCGCGTACCTCGGCGTCCGAGAGCGGACCGATCAGGCGAACGAGGTCGACCACGCCCTCGGCGCTGCGGGCCTGCCGCTTGGGGGCGAGGCGTTGCAGCTCGTCCTCGACCTCCGCGAGCACGTCGGGGTCGAGCAGCTCACGCAGCTCGGCTCGGCCGAGCAGCTCAGCCAGCAGCCCCTGGTCGAGGGAGAGCGCCGCGGCGCGACGCTCGGCGATGGGGGAGTCGCCCTCGTAGACGAACTGAGCGACGTAGCCGAACAGCAGGCTGCGGGCATACGGCGACGGCGAGGTGGTCGCGATGTCGGTGACCTGCACCTCGCGCCGCTCGATGGAGCGCATCAGCGCAGTCAGCGCCGGGAGGTCGTAGTCGTCCTGGAGGCACTCGCGCACCGCTTCGAGCACGATCGGGAAGGAGGGGTACTTCGAGGCGACCTCGAGCAGGGCGGCGGCGCGCTGGCGCTGCTGCCACAGCGGTGAGCGGCGACCGGGGTCGCGCCGGGGCAGGAGGAGGGCCCGGGCCGCACACTCGCGGAAGCGGGCGGCGAACAGCGCGGACCCGCCGACCTCGGTCGTGACGATCTGGTCGAGCTCGTCGGCGTCGAAGACGATCAGGTCGCCGCTGGGCGGCTCGGCGTCGGTGTCGGGGATGCGGATGACGATGCCGTCGTCGGAGGCCAGGGCCTGCCCGTCGACGCCGTAGCGCTCCCGGAGCCGCGCGTTGATCGCCAGGGCCCACGGCGCGTGGACCGGGGTGCCGTAGGGGGAGTGGACCACGAGGCGCCAGTCGCCGAGCTCGTCGCGGAACCGCTCGACGAGGAGCGTGGTGTCGCTGGGCAGCACCTGGGTGGCCTCGAGCTGCTCGTGGAGATAGCTGACGAGGTTGCCGGCCGCCCACTCGTCGAGGCCGTCCTCGCGTGCCCGGGTCTCGGCCTTGGCTCGGGGCATCGCCCCGAGCTCGCGGGTGTAGGCCCCGATCGCGGCGCCCAGCTCGGCCGGACGACCCAGGCTGTCGCCCTTCCAGAACGGCAGCCGCCCGGGTACGCCGGGGGCTGGGGTGACCAGGACGCGGTCGTGGGTGATGTCCTCGATGCGCCAGCTCGTGGCGCCCAGCGCGAAGATGTCGCCGACCCGGGACTCGTAGACCATCTCCTCGTCGAGCTCGCCGACGCGCCGACCCGGACCCTTCTCGCTGCCGCCCACGAGGAAGACCCCGAAGAGTCCGCGGTCGGGGATCGTGCCCCCGCTCGTGACGGCCAGACGCTGGGCACCGGGGCGGCCGGTGAGGGTGCCGGTGACGCGGTCCCAGACGATTCGCGGCCGCAGCTCGGCGAACTCGTCGCTGGGATAGCGCCCGGCCAGCAGGTCGAGGGTGGCGTCGTAGGCGCTGCGCGGCAGGTGGGCGAAGGGAGCGCTGCGACGCACGGGCGCGTAGAGCTCGTCGACGTCGACGGCCTCGAGCGCGGTGGCGGCCACGACCTGCTGGGCGAGGACGTCGAGGGGGTTGGCGGGGATCCGCATCGCCTCGATGCCGCCGGTGCGCATGCGCTCGACCGCGACGGCCGTCTGGGCCAGGTCGCCGCGGTGCGTGGGGTAGAGCACTCCGCGCGAGACCTCGCCGACCTGGTGGCCCGCGCGACCCACACGCTGCAGGGCGCTCGCGACGCTCGGTGGCGACTCGATCTGGACGACGAGGTCGACGGCGCCCATGTCGATGCCGAGCTCGAGGCTGCTGGTCGCCACGACCGCGGGCAGCCGGCCCCGCTTGAGGTCGTCCTCGATGAGAGCGCGCTGCTCCTTGCTGACCGATCCGTGGTGAGCCTTCGCGATGACTGTCTCGGTGCCTTCTGGGCCTCCGGTGTCGCGGGTCGACCCCGACTGCGCCATCACCTGGGCGGGCGGGCCACCGACGAGCTCAGGAGTCACGGCACGGCCCTCCCGGGCGGCCGTGCGCGCGGTGGCGATCTCATTGAGCCGGGCGGTGAGCCGCTCGGCCAGCCGGCGTGAGTTGGCGAAGACGATTGTCGAGGTGTGGGCCTCGATCAGGTCGACGACGCTCTCCTCGACGTGGGGCCAGATGCTGGCGTTGCCCGTGTCGTCGCCCTCACCGGCGGCGCCGGGGTCGGCTGCGTCGCTGCCGGGCTCGCGGAACGCTCCGGGCGAGGTCATGTCCTCGACCGGCACGACGACCGGCAGGCGC
>NZ_JAXMNS010000417.1:0-3213 GCF_034670285.1 Nocardioides sp.
TACAAGGACGGGCAGATCAGCGGTGCGGGCAGTGCGGCGCCGCATAGAACGGGGCGTTGGTCGTCGGCGAGGCGCCGGTATGCCCGTCCGTGTACGTGAGCCTCAGCCGGGAGTGGTCTCGCCGAGCAGCCAGGCGTCGAAGAACGCGTCGAGGTCCTGCCCCGAGCCCTCCTCGACGTAGGCCAGGAACGCCTCGCGGTCGGTGCTGGTGTTGTCGCGCACCAGAGGCCAGCCGCGCACGATCTCGAAGAAGGTCTCGTCGCCGAGCAGCTCGCGCAGGGCGTGCCACATCAGGGCTGGGCTGTAGTAGACGTTGCCCTCGCCGAAGCGGGCCGGGTCGTAGTCGGCCGGAGGGCCGGCCGCCTCGCGCTGCTCGGCCTCGTAGGCGCGGAAGCCGTCGAGGTAGGGATCGAGGGCGATGCCTTCGTCCTCGGCCTGCCACATGAGCTGGAAGTACATCGCCATGCCCTCGTTCATCCACACGTCGCTCCAGTCGGAGGGTGTGACCTGGTTGCCGTACCAGTGGTGGGCGAGCTCGTGCACGATCGTGGCGGGGGCCGTGGAGTAGCGGTTGTCGCCCAGGGTGATCATCGTCTGGGTCTCCATGCCGCTGTCGGAGTCGACGACCAGGATCCCGGCGGTCTCGAACGGGTAGGGCCCGAGGGACTCCTCCAGGAAGGTCATCGCCGCAGGGGTGGTCTGCAGGTTCGGCAGCCGGTTCTCGCTCCCGCGCGGCACCCAGTAGGTGATCGGCACGCCGCCCGGCCCCTCGTCGTCGGTGCGCACGTAGTCGCCGAAGGCGAGCGTCACGAGGTACGACGCCGCCGGCTCGTCCAGGGTGTACGTCGTCGTGGTGGTCGTGCCGTCGTCGATGAGCGAGGTCTGGGTGCCGTTGGCGATCCCCGTCCAGGGCGAGGGCACGTTGAGCGTGAACTCGTAGAGCGCCTTGTCGGCGGGCTGGTCGTTGACGGCATACCAGGTGTAGGCCCCGAAGGGTTCCTGCATCGTCCAGACCTGGTGGTCGTCGTCGATCGTGAAGCCGAGGCCCGGCATGTCGGTGCGGGTGGTGGGTGCCTCGACCGGCTCGGGCGTGCCGGCGTACTCGACGTCGAGCACGGAGCGCTCGTCGGCCAGGACGTCGCCATCGACGAC
Organism: Nocardioides sp.; assembly: GCF_034670285.1. Taxonomy (GTDB): domain Bacteria; phylum Actinomycetota; class Actinomycetes; order Propionibacteriales; family Nocardioidaceae; genus Nocardioides. Next base: position 1,153 of record NZ_JAXMNS010000417.1, read on the forward strand.
GAGGTCCTTGCCGCGGTGGGTGAACGGCACGGGGAGCCCGTCCAGGAGGGCGGCGCTGACCTCGAGGGGCGCGCCGAGGTCGAGCTGGAAGGACGGCGCCGACTCGGTGGCCCGGAAGATCAGCGTCTGCGATCCCGTCAGGAGGTCGTCGTCGGGGTCCCAGGTGAGGTTCAGGGAGTAGAGCAGCGCGTCGACCCCGGGTTCGCCGGCCTCGGGGTAGACCGAGTCCTCGACCGGGTCGCTGAGCGCGATGCCGAGGTCGCGCACCTGGTCGGGGGTCGCCTCCTCTGTGGTCGGCGTGGTCGGCGAGGCCGGCGTCGCGGGGGCGTCGTCGAGGACCGGGGCCGAGCAGCCGGTGAGAAGGAGGCACGCGGCCATCAGGGCCAAGAGATCACGGCGCAAGGTCACGAGTCGCCGCGCAGCAGGGGTCGAGCGAGCTTGCGGCCGTGGTGGATCTGCGCCTTGACGGTGCCGAGCGGCAGCCTGAGCAGCTGGGCGATCTCGTCGTAGGGCATCCCGTAGACGTCGCGCAGCAGGAGCGGCTCGACGTACTGCGGGTGCTCTCGCTCGATCGTCTCCATCGCCTCGAGCAGGTCGAGCCGGGTGCCGGCGATGACGCTGGTCGTGCGCGGGTCGGGCTTGTCGCTGATGGGGCTGTGCTCGAGCGGGTCGGCAGCGCTCGCCTGGTTCTTCATCTTGCGATAGGTCGAGCGGGCGGAGTTGACGGCCACGACGTGGGTCCAGGTGGTGAAGCGTCCGCGTCCTCCCCAGGTGCTGATCTTGGTGGCGATCTTGAGCAGTGCCTCCTGGCAGGCGTCCTCGGCATCGGGGGAGTAGGGCAGGACGCCCCGGCACACGTGGAGGATGCGCGGGCGGATCGCGGTGAGCACGGCGTCGAGCGCGGCGGCGTCGCCGTCCTGCGCCTGGTGCGCCAGGGCGTCGATCTCGTCAGGCGTGACAGCGTGCTCGTCCATGGCTCACCCCTGCCCCTCCCGGCGTCGGTGGGAAACATCATGCAGGATGCAGGCGTGTCCATGCCGCACCGACTCGGTCGCTACGCCGTGCGCCGACGAATCGGCAGCGGCGGGTTCGCGACGGTCTGGCTGGCCTACGACGAACAGCTCGACGCGCCTGTCGCGGTGAAGGTGCTGGCCGACAACTGGACCGAGGACCACCAGGTCCGCACCCGCTTCATCGAGGAGGGCCGCTACCTGCGCCGCGTCGAGTCGCCGCACGTGGTGAGCGTCTACGACGCCGGCGAGCTCGACGACGGCCGTCCCTACCTCGTCATGTCGTACGCCGACCAGGGCACGCTCGCCGACCGGCTCGAGGTCACCGGCACGACCGTCGCCCAGGGGCTCGAGGTCGTGCGGCAGGTCGCCGCCGGGCTCCAGGCGCTCCACGACCGCGGCATCCTGCACCGCGACGTCAAGCCGGCCAACGTGCTCTTCCGCACCGTCGACGCGGGCGGAAGTGAGCCCGAGCTGCGCGCCATGCTCGGCGACCTCGGTCTCGGCAAGGCCCTCGACGCCTCGTCGCGGCTGACGATGATCGCCGGAACGCCGTCCTTCGTCGCCCCCGAGCAGGCGCAGGGTGAGTCGCCCACCGCGCAGGCCGACCAGTACTCCCTCGGCGTGATCACCTTCCTCCTCCTCGCCGGGCGCACGCCGTGGACACACACCTCGCTCGGGTCGGCGGCCGACCCGTCACCGCCCCCGCCGCTGTCGGTCGCGGGGCGCGAGTTCCCGGCAGCCGTCGAGGACGTCGTACGGCGTGCGCTGGCGCGGGAGCCCGCCGAGCGGTGGCCGTCGGTCACCGACTTCGTCGACGCCCTCACCGCCGCCCTCGCCGGCGCCACCCTGATCGAGGGCGCCGCTCCGTCGGCGGGGTGGCTGCCTGCCGATCCCGACCTCACGCAGCCGGGCGCGCGCCCGACGCCACCGCCGGACTTCGGTCCGCTTCCCGAGCTCGACCTGCCGGCGCCGCGGCGTCGGTGGCCCAGGCGCGTCGCCCTGGCCGCAGCCGCCGTCGTGGCCGCGGCCGCCACCCTCGCGGGCGGCT
>NZ_JAXMNS010000418.1:0-3206 GCF_034670285.1 Nocardioides sp.
CCGCCGGTGGCGACGGCACCGTCGAGCCGATGTGGTTGCTGGCCAACCTCGGCGACTCCCGCGTCTACCGCCATCACGGCACGGTGGTCGAGCAGGTCAGCACCGACCACAGCGTCGTCCAGGAGCTCGTCGACGAGGGCACCCTCACCAGAACCGAGGCCGAGACCCACCCGCACCGACACGTCATCACCCGGGCGCTGGGCGGGCTGGGGAGCGTGGAGGCCGACTACTTCGTGCTGCCCCTCGTCGGGGCGGAGCGGCTCCTGCTGTGCTCCGACGGCGTGAGCGGGATGATCAGCGACGACGAGATCGCCTCGATCCTCACCCGCACCACCGACCCGCGCGACGCCGCCGACCTCCTGGTCGCGGCGGCGGTCGCCGCCGGAGGGCGTGACAACGCGACGGCCGTCGTCGTCGATGTGGTGGGATTGGTGCCGGATCGACCGTACGACTCCGCTGCCCAGCGCATGAGTCTCGAGCAGAAGTTGGGAGCGCTCCCGTGACCCCGTCCACCCATCGGTCCTCCTACCGCCCGGGCGCCTGGTTCGGTGTCTTCGGGAGTGCCACGACGCTGCTGCTGCCGGAGTCGGAGAAGACCCGGGTCGCCACGCTCTGGTCGCTGATCGACGACGACGCCGTCTTCGACGAGGTGCTCGACGCACTCCTCGAGGCGGGCCTCGGTTCGCTGCCCGGCTTCTTGCTGGTCGGGCACGAGGAGCCCACGAAGATCTTGGCTCGCGGCCCCGTGCGACTCACCGGCACCGCCGGTGGCGAGGAGTTCGAGATCGACGGCTCGACGGCGCTCACGTGGGTCGAGCGCGTCCTCGACACCGTCGACTCGCTCGTCGCCGAGGTCGGCGGCCCGAGTGATCACGCTGGAGAAGAAGGCGTCGACGACAGCGGTCGCGCCGACGACCTGCCGATCATCGGCGGCCTCGTGCGGGTCTCGCGGGTCGACCGGCCGGCCGCCGTCGAGGCTCCCGTCGTCCCGCCGGCTGAGGTCGAGGAGGAAGCTACGGAGTTGGTGGACCTCGACGAGGCGTCCGGGTCGAGCGACGACGCCGGTTCGCTCGACCGGCCCATCGATCTTCCCGAGGCCGGGTGGCCGCCGCCTGTCGGACCGCCCTCGGCACCGCTGTTCGTCGACGACCCGCTCTCGGCGCCGCTGCCGAGCGTCCCGGAGCAGGCCGACGACCACGCAGACGACCACGCAGACGACCCGACCTCCGACCACGACGGACTCACCCGCACCGGAACCCTCGGCCCGGAGGTCTCCCGCGAGCTGCCGGGCATCCCCGGACAGCCGGCACCGCCGCGCGTCGTCGCGTCGGTGGCCACGCTGCGGTTCTCCACCGGCGAGGTCGTCGACGTCGACCGGGTGGTCCTGATCGGACGTGCTCCCGAGGCGCGACGCGTCAGTGCCTCCGAGCAGCCGCGCCTGGTGAAGGTGCACAGCCCTCTCTACGAGATCTCCTCCACCCACGTGGAGGTGCGACCGGGATCGGGGGCCGACCACGGCACCGCCGTGGTGACCGACCTCGGCTCGACCAACGGCACCGTCCTCGACCAGCCCGGCGTCGGCGCGGAGAGCCTGCGACCCGGTATTGCGGTCCAGCTGATCCCCGGAGCCACCATCAACCTCGGCGACGGCGTCTCGATCCAGGTCACCCGGCCTTGATCCCGCAGCCCGCAGCGACCGTCACCTACCCGGCGGCCGAGCTCGATCGGCGCTTCTACGCCTTCGTGCTCGACCGGCTGCTCGCCTACGGTCTCCTCGCGGTGGTCGGCTACGTCGCGTGGCGCACGCTCCTCGCCGAGGGGCGGACGGCGGCGGGCGTGGCGGTCGTCGTCTCGGCGGTGCTGCTGGTCTCGCTGGCGCACGGCGTCCTGCTCGGGGTCGCGGGCGTCTCGCCCGGCAAGGCCGTGGCCGGACTGCGCGTGGTCGGCCTCGACGGCGCTCCGATCGGGGTGCCCCTCGCGCTCCTGCGCGTGCTGCTCCTCGGGTTCCTGACCCTGCCGACCGGAGGGATCGGGCTGGCCACGCTCGCCTGGACGGCGGTCACGGCTCCCGACGGTCGGCACCGCGGCGTCCACGACCTGCTGACCCACGCGGTGGTGGTCGACGTACGACCGGTGCCCGCGGTCGTGGACGCCACCGACGCGCGACCGCGCCAGATCGTCAACCTCACCGCGCTGAGGCTGCTGCCCGCTCCTCGCACCCCGATGCCGGTGCCGGCGCCGGTCGCCGCGCCGACCCAGCCCCTGTCACCGCCGCCCTCGCGCCCTCCGGCGGGCCTGCCCACTGGCCCACCCACTGGTCCCCCGCCGTCCGCCCCGCCGTCCGCCCCGCCGACGAGCCGGCCCCCCGCGCTGACCGAACCCGCCCCGGCACGACCTGCTGCGGCGCCGGGTGCGTGGCGGGTGTCGTTCGACACGGGAGAGGAGTTCGTCGTCGAGGGGCTCGCCCTGGTGGGCCGGCGCCCCGAGCCACGGGGCGACGAGCCGGTGCGCCACGTCGTCGCGCTGCCCTCCTCCGACATCTCGGTCTCCAAGACCCACGCCCAGTTCCAGGTGGTGCCCGACGGAGCCCTGGTGGTGATGGACCGCGGTTCCACCAACGGGTCGGTGCTCGTGCGGCAGGGCGTGTCGCGCCCGTTGTCGGCGGGACGGCCTGCAACGCTGCTGGACGGCGACACCGTCTGCTTCGGTGACCGCACGATGACCGTCACCCGGGAGCACCGATGAGCCAGCCCAGCCCAGAGACCTTCGAGCACCACGGCAGCATCACCTCGACCGCGCCCGCCGCGGCGGTGTGGGCGCTGTGGTGCGACACCTCGACCTGGCCCGACTGGGACCCGTCGGTCGAGGCAGTCCGGCTCGACGGTGCGTTCGAGGCCGGCACGACCGGCACGATGACGCTGGCGGGCCCCTTCGAGGTGCCGGTCACCCTCGACGTCGTCGAGCCCGGCGTGCGCTACCTCGACCGGCTGAGCATGGGCGACCTCGAGATCAGCATCGACCACGTGGTGAGCGACCTCGCAGGATCAGGGTGCGAGGTGACGGTGTCGACCACCATCACCGGACCCGGTGCCGAGGGGATCGGGCCGATGGTGACCGCGGAGGCGCCCCAGGCCATGGCGCGGCTCGTCGAGCGCGCCGAGGCCGGCTGACGCAGGCCACCGCGCTGCGCGCTGCGCCTATCCGGC
>NZ_JAXMNS010000419.1:0-3180 GCF_034670285.1 Nocardioides sp.
GTGCCGGCACCGCCGAGGTCGAAGGCCGAGACCGAGCCGACCATCGCGAAGACGTCCGTGCAGCCGGCGGCGTAGGCCTGCTGGTCGGCGGAGGCGTCGGTGCGGCTGTCGTAGGTCTTCAGCACGAGCGAGCGCCCGCAGATGCCGTCGGGGTTGGCCTTGTTGTAGTAGGTGACGTAGGCCTTCATGGCGTCCTGAGCGGTCTCGAAGAGACCGGGCACCGGGCCGGAGATGTCGGAGGCGTTGCCGATGGTGATGGTGGAGTCGGTGACGCCGGGGCCGTTCTTGAACCCGTCGCACGAGCCGGCACTGCTCGAGCCGCCCGAGGAGCCACCGGTGGAGCCGCCGGACTCGCTGCCCGAGGTGTCTCCGCCGCTGTCGCCGCCAGAGGTGTCGCCACCGGAGGTGCCACCCGAGGTGCCGCCTGACGAGCCACCCGAGGAGTCGGTGCCTCCCGAGGTGTCGGTGCCGCTGGTGTCGCCGAGGTCGACGCCGCCGACCTCGCCACCGGCGGTGTCGCCCTCGATCGGGACGCCGGAGCCGTCGACCGCGACGGTGCCGACGGTGCCGCCGCTGCCGCGCACGTCTTCCGGGTTGAGGTTCGAGCCGCACGCCGCCAGGGAGAGGGTCAGGACAGTCGCCACCGAGGTGGCGAGCAGGCGGTGGGAAAGGCGGTGGCGCTTCACGAGACCTCCGGAGTCGAGCTGAAAACTAGAACAGGTACTAGTTCAACGATGCTCGACCATAAAGGTGACGCGGGTCACCGCACCAGTTCTGTCCCAAATTCAGCACACCCCAAGGGGTGCCCGCAGCAGAACCGGACAATGCGCGAGGGCTTGCTCAGGCCTCGTTGAGGCCTCGTTCAGGCCCCCCTCAGGCCTTGGAAGCCCTCGCCTCGGCCAGCGCGTAGAGCGTCACGGAGGCCGCGACGCCGGCGTTGAGCGACTCCAACGAGCTGGCCATCGGGATCGAGACCAGACGGTCACACGTCTCGGAGACCAGTCGGGAGAGCCCGCCACCCTCGGCGCCGACCACGATCACGAGGGGTCCGCGGGCCAGGTCGCGGTCAGCGGTGGCCTCGGTGAGGGTCAGGTCGCCGTCCGCAGCCAGACCCAGGACCATGCAGCCCTCATCCTGGTAGGCCTTGAGCTGGCGCACCAGGTTGACGGTCTGGGCCACCGGGATCCGGGCAGCAGCACCGGCGCTGGTCTTCCAGGCCGAGGCGGTCATGCCGGCCGCCCGACGCTCGGGGATGACGACGCCGTGAGCGCCGAAGCCGGCGGCGCTGCGCACGATCGCGCCGAGGTTGCGCGGGTCGGTGATCGAGTCGAGGACGACGATCAGCGGCTTCTCGGCGTTCTGCTTGGCGAGGTCGAGCAGGTCGTCCGGGTGGGCGTACTCGTAGGGAGGGATCCGCGCGGCCAGCCCCTGGTGCACCGCACCGGAGGTCATCTTGTCGAGCTCGTTCTTGCTGACCTCGAGAAGGTTGAGGCCCTTGTCCTGCGCCAGCTTGAACGCCTCGCGCAGACGGCTGTCGCGGTCGGCGCCCTCGGCGACGTAGACCGAGGTGATCGGCACGCCCTCGCGGAGCGCCTCGACCACGGAGTTGCGTCCGGCGATCCACTCCGAGTCGGTGCCCTTGCGGCGCGGCTTCATGGCCGCCTTCTTCTTGGCGGCCTGCTCGGACTTGTGGGCCTGGTGGTAGGGCCGATCGGTGGCCTTGGGCGTCGGTCCACGCCCCTCGAGCCCGCGCTTGACGCGTCCACCCGACCCGGCGGTCGGCTTCTTGGTCGACTTGCGGATCGAGCCCTTGCGCTGTGAATTGCCTGCCATCGACTCAACTTCCCCTGGTGATGGACCACTGAGGGCCGGCAGGGGTGTCCTCCACCTCGATGCCGGCCGCCTTGATCTGGTCGCGGATGACGTCCGCGCGCGTGAAGTCCTTGGCAGCGCGCGCCTCGGCGCGCTGCTCGAGCAGTCCGGCGACGAGAGCGTCGACGGCTGCGATCAGGGCGGCGTCGTCGCCGCCGGTGCCGCCCCAGGCCGGATCGGCCGGGTCGAGGCCCAGCACGCCGAGCATCGCGCGCACGGCGGCGGCGTACGGCGCCGGGTCGTCGGCGCGGTTGCCCTCGCGCACGGTGTCGAAGAGCACCGCCACGGCGGCGGGGGTGCCGAGGTCGTCGTCCAGCGCCGCGGCGAACGCCACCGGCACCGACCCGGCCTCGGTCGAGCCGGCCTTCTCCAGGAAGGTCTCGACGCGTCGGAACCCGACCGCCGCCTCCTCGAGTGCGTCGAAGCTGAACTCGACGTGCGAGCGGTAGTGGGCGCTGACCATGTAGAAGCGCAGCTCGATGCCGCGCACCCGCTCGAGCACCTTGGGCACGAGCAGCGAGTTGCCGAGCGACTTGCTCATCTTCTCGCCGGCGGTGGTGATCCAGGCGTTGTGCATCCAGTACGACGCGAACGGGTCGCCGGCCGCGCGCGACTGCGCCTGCTCGTTCTCGTGGTGGGGGAAGCGCAGGTCGACGCCCCCACCGTGGATGTCGAAGGCCGGACCGAGGTACTTGCGCGCCATCGCCGAGCACTCGATGTGCCAGCCGGGACGCCCAGGGCCGTACGGGCTCGGCCAGGCGGCGCTCGGCGGCTCGCTGTCGCGCTTCCAGCCCTTCCAGAGCGCGAAGTCACGTGGGTCGCGCTTGCCCCGCGGGTCAGCGTCGCCCGCAGCTTCCATGTCGTCGATCTTCTGACCGGTCAGCTCGCCGTACGACGCCCACGAGCGGACGTCGAAGTAGACGTCGCCGGAGCCGTCCTCGGCCGCGTAGGCATGACCCCGCTCGACCAGGGTGCCGATCAGCTCGAGCATCTCGGGCACGTGGCCGGTGGCTCCCGGCTCGTAGGTCGGCGGCAGCACGTTGATGCTGGCCAGGGCCTTGGTGAGCTCGGCGTGCATCGCGTAGGCGAGGTTGAACCACGGGCGGCCCTGCTCGGCCGACTTGGTGAGGATCTTGTCGTCGATGTCGGTGACGTTGCGGATGAACGTGACGTCGTAGCCGGTGTGGGTGAGCCAGCGGCGCAGCACGTCGAAGTTGACCGCCGAGCGCACGTGACCCACGTGCGGCTCCGACTGGACCGTCAGACCACACACGTAGATCCCCGCCTTCCCCTCCTCGAGGGGGACGA
>NZ_JAXMNS010000420.1:0-3174 GCF_034670285.1 Nocardioides sp.
CATCGACGGAGTGTCGGACATCTTCGACGCCGAGGCCTGGGACGTCGTTCCCGGCTTCGAGAACCTGACCGACCTGACCTACCACCGCGCGAAGGCGCACGGCACCGTGCGGATCGCCTTCGACCGCCCCGACGTGCTCAACGCCTTCCGGCCGCACACCGTCGACGAGCTGCTGCGCACGCTCGAGCACGCGCGCACCTCCGCCGACGTCGGCTGCGTGCTGCTCACCGGCAACGGCCCGAGCGCCAAGAACGGCAAGTGGGCCTTCTGCACCGGCGGCGACCAGCGCATCCGCGGCCGCGCCGGCTACCAGTACGAGACCGCCGGTCACGACGACGCGGGTGCGCCGCCCAACCCGATCGACGCCGCGCGGCTCGGGCGCCTCCACATCCTGGAGTGCCAGCGGCTGATCCGGTTCATGCCGAAGATCGTCATCGCCGTCGTTCCCGGATGGGCCGCCGGTGGCGGGCACAGCCTGCACGTCGTGTGCGACCTGACGCTGGCCAGCGCCGAGGAGGCGTGCTTCAAGCAGACCGACGCCGACGTCGGCTCCTTCGACGGCGGCTTCGGCTCGGCGTACCTCGCCCGCCAGGTCGGGCAGAAGTTCGCCCGCGAGATCTTCTTCCTCGGCGACGAGTACTCCGCCGAGGACGGCGTGCGCATGGGTGGCGTCAACCGCGCGATCCCGCACGCCGAGCTCGAGGCCACCGCCTTGGAGTGGGGCCGCAAGATCAACGCCAAGTCGCCCACCGCCCAGCGGATGCTGAAGTACTCCTTCAACGCCATCGACGACGGCTTGGTCGGTCAGCAGCTCTTCGCCGGCGAAACCACGCGGCTGGCCTACATGACCGACGAGGCGGCCGAGGGGCGCGACCAGTTCCTCGAGAAGCGTGACCCCGACTGGTCGCCGTACCCCTGGTACTACTGATCCGGCACGGGTCAGCGGCTCACGTCGTCGCGCTTGCCCCAACCGTAGGCGGCTGTCGCGACGAACAGCACGGCCCCGATGACGACCAGCCAGAACAGGCCCTTGAGCACCGCCCCGAGGATCATCAGAGCGAGCCAGGCGACCAGCAACAGGCCCACGATCTTCAGCATCTCGGTCTCCTTCGGTCGGAGGTTCGACCGTAGCAGCGCGGTGCGGCCGAGTCAGTCGAGGAAGGCGGCGATCCGCTCGTGGTAGCCGCGCGGCTGGAGCAGGAACGAGTCGTGGCCGAAGGGTGAGGCGATCTCGGCGAGGTCGACGTCCACCCCGAGGTCGCGCAGCGCGGTGGCCATCGCCGCGGACTGGGCCGAGTCGAAGCGCCAGTCGGAGTCGAACGACGTGACCTGGAACCGGGTCCTGGCTCGGCGAAGCGCCTCGGCCGTGCCCGGGTCGGCGAACGGGTCGAAGTAGTCGAGCAGCCGGGTGAGGTAGAGGTAGGACAGCGCGTCGAAGCGGTCGAGGAAGACCTTGCCCTGGTGCTGCAGGTAGTGCTCGACCTCGAAGTCGGCGTCAAGGCGCCAGTCGTCGCCCTGCGAGGTGCGGCGCCGACCAAACTTCGTCTCGAGCGACTCGGCCGAGACGTAGTTGATGTGCGCCATCATCCGGGCGACCTTCTGCCCCCGCCACGGGAAGACGTCCTGCTCGACGTAGCGACCGTTGCAGAAGTCGGGGTCCGACATGATCGCCTCGCGCCCTACGGTGGAGAAGGCGATGTTCTCCGGGGTCAGCCGGGACGACGCCGCGACGACCACGGCGCGATCGATGGCGTCGGGATCGTCGATGGCCCACTGGAGCACCTGCATACCGCCCAGCGATCCACCGACGGCGGCGTGGAGCCGCTCGACCCCGAGGTCCGCCACCAGTCGCCGGTGCGCGGCTACGAGGTCGGTCATGTGGAGCAGCGGGAAGTCGAGGCAGTACGGCGCCCCGGTCGCCGGGTCGGTCGACAACGGTCCCGTGGTGCCGGAGCACCCGCCCAGGAGGTTGGCCGAGACGACGAAGTAGCGGTCGGTGTCGACCGGCTTGCCCGGGCCGATGAGGTTGTCCCACCACCCGCGCTTCTTCGAGCCGAGGTGCAGCCCGGCCGCGTGGGCGTTGCCGGTGAGCGCGTGGCAGACGAAGACCACGTTGTCGCGCGCCGGCGACAGGTCGCCGTACGTCTCGTAGACCACCTCCACGTGGTCGAGCCGCCCGCCGCCGCGCAGGTGCAGCGGGTCGTCCTGGGTGGCCAGGACGACCCGCTGCGACTCCACGTATCCCAGGGAGCCGACGGAGCCGGAGCCGAGAGAGCCCGAGATGCTCACGAGCTCACCTGCTCGCCTCCAGGGCCTGGGTCACGTCGGCGATGATGTCGTCGACGTGCTCGATGCCGATCGAGAGCCGCACCATGTCCTCGGGCACGCCGGCCGCGTCGAGCTCGTCGGGCGTCAGCTGGCTGTGGGTCGTGGTGGCGTTGTGGATCGCCAGCGTCTTCGCGTCGCCGATGTTGGCGAGGTGGCTGATCAGGCCGAGCGACTCGATGAAGCGGCGACCGCCCTCACGCCCGGACTTCACACCGAAGCTCAGCAGCCCGCCGTACCCGTGGCCGGTGCTGATGCGGTCGTAGGTCGCCTTGTAGGCGCTGTCGTCGAGACCGGGGTAGTTGACCCACGAGACGTCGTCGTGGCCCTGGAGGAACTGGGCGACCTTCAGGGCGTTCTCGCTGTGGCGCTCCATGCGCAGGTGCAGGGTCTCGAGACCCTGGAGGAAGAGCCAGGAGTTCATCGGCGTGATGGCGCCGCCGGTGTTGCGCAGCAGCACGGTGCGCGCGCGGATGATGTAGGCAGCCGGTCCGGCGGCGTCGGTCCACACGACGCCGTGGTAGGCCGGGTCGGGTGCGGTAAGGCCGGGGAAGCGGTCGGCGTGGGCCGCCCAGTCGAAGCGCCCGGAGTCGACGATCACGCCGCCGATCGAGGTGCCGTGGCCACCGATGTACTTCGTCGCGGCGTGCACGACGATGTCGGCGCCCTGGTCGAGCGCCTTCACGAGGTACGGCGTCGGCGCGGTGTTGTCCATGATCAGCGGGAGGCCGTGGGCGTGAGCGGCCTCGGCCCAGGCCGGGATGTCGACGACGTTGATCTTGGGGTTGGCGACGGTCTCGCCGAAGACCAGGCGGGTCTTGTCGTCGACGTGCTGGGCGAGGTCCTCGG
>NZ_JAXMNS010000421.1:0-3174 GCF_034670285.1 Nocardioides sp.
CGTTCTCCTCGCGCGGCGCGAGCTGCGGGGCGATCTGGCCGATGATCGCGTCGACGAGCTGGGTCTGCACCTGGTCGACGACGGCGGCCAGCGGAGCGGCCAGGCCGTCGAGGCCGTCGTTGAGCTGGGTCTCGACCGCGTTGGTGATGACGTCGACGACCACGTCGAGGTCGGTGAGCACCTTGGTGTTCGGCGGCGGGTTGGCGGGCAGCTTGGCGAGAACCAGGTCGAGGCCGGCCTGCTCGATGGCCAGGCCGAGCTCGGTGTCGACGATGTTGGCCGTGCCCTGGGCGCTGGTGGTGTCGGCGGTGCAACGCGACTCGACGGCGCCGAGCGTGCCGCCCAGCGAGACGTTGCCGAACGGCGCGAGGCCGGCGACGACCGCGGCCGTGATCGGGCCGACGAGCTGGTCACCAATCGCGTTGAGCGGGGCCAGCGGTCCGATGGCCGAGTCGGGGTCGATGATCACGGCGCCGGTGAGGTCGAGGTTGGCGATCGAGATGCCGACCGGGTCACCGGGGGTGATGCAGTTGGAGTCACCGACGGTGCCCACACCCGCACCGTTGCCGGCCACGCCGGCGCAGGCCTCGGAGGAGCCGTTGCGGTTGGTGACGTCGGTCTCGGCGTCCTGCACGAGCGCGCCGACGTTGAGCAGCCCCTGGTTGCCCAGGACGCCGACAGCCGGCTCGACCTCGCCGCTCTTGGTCTGCTTGTCGCCATCGTTCGTGGCGATGGTCGAGCCCGTGGAGAAGGCGTTGCCACCGATCGAGAGGGTCAGGGCGTTGGCTCCGGACTGGGCGACTACCGAGCCGGCGGACTGCGCTGCGGTCGGGAGCAGCGCCAGGCCGGCGGCGGCCAAAAGGGCACCAGATCGAGCGAAACGGGAGTTCATGTCTGTTGATTCCTTCCGAGCAACCCGGCCGTGGGGGGTCGAGGGAGCTGGCACCGAAGAGGGATCGGTGCGCGCCGAGCTGATCCTGAGATTAAGCCAAGATCGTCTCAGGATGCCACCGGTGCCCACATGTTGACGCGTGCCAGTTGCCTGTTGTCGGCCCGAGGCGGGCGAAACTCAGTCGCGAACCCGCACGACCGACTTGCCCAGCGTGCGGCGCTCGTCCATGTCGATCAGCGCCTGTCCGAACTCCTCGAGGGCGTAGGTCTTGCCGATCGGCGGCTTGACGGCGCCCGACTCCATCATCGGCAGCAGGCGACCCCACTGCTCCTGCATGTAGCCGGGACGGACCATCGCGTAGGCGCCCCAGCCGACGCCGCGCACGTCGACGTTGTTGAGCAGCAGCCGGTTGACCTTCACCTCGGGGATGCCGGCGCCGGACGCGAAGCCGAGCACCAGCAATCGCCCCTGGGGAGCCAGCGAGCGCAGCGAGTCGGTGAAGGCGGGTCCGCCCACGATGTCGGCGACCACGTCGACGCCGACCCCACCGGTCAGCTCCTTGACCTGGTCCTTGAAGCCGTCGAGCAGGATCGCCTCGTCGGCGCCGGCGGCGCGGGCGACCTCGGCCTTCTCCTCGGTGCTGACGACACCGATGACCCGCGCGCCCATGCCCTTGGCGACCTGGACGGTGGCGGTGCCGAGACCGCCGGCGGCACCGTGCACCAGCACGGTCTCACCGGCCCGCAGCCCACCTCGCTCGTAGAGCGCGAACTCGGCGGTGAGGTAGTTCATCGGCAGCGCCGCACCTTCGTCGAAGGACACGTGGTCGGGGAGCGGGAAGGTGAACATCGCCGGGACGACCGCGAGCTCGGCGGCGCCGCCGAAGCCGCCGACACCGGCGACGCGCTGGCCGGGAGTGAACCCCGGTCCGCTGACCACGACGCCGGCGACGTCGATGCCGGGAGCGAAGGGCACCTCTGGCTTGAGCTGGTACTCGCCGCGGCTCAGCAGGAGGTCGGGGAACGAGACTCCGACCCGGTGCACCTCGACGAGCACGTCGTCCGGGCCGAAGGTCGGCTCGGGCATCTCGGCCACGGTGATGTCGGCGGGTCCGGTGAGCGTGGTGATCTGGGCTGCGCGCATGAGCGTCAAACTAGCCCCCACCTCCACACGCAGGTCAGCAGGCGCGACGGGCGGTCATCCGTCACCACGCGGCGGCCGACCATCTGGCAGCACCGACCGCTCCGAACACCGGCCATGAGGATCTCCGACCGCGTCAGCGCCGCCCTGATGCACGCCACCGCGCGCTACTCGGTGCGGTACGGCGACGACCTGCGCTTCGCGGGCACCGACCTCCCCGCGCCGCGCAAGCGCCGCGTCCCCACGCGCCACGGCGCCGTGACCATCCACGAGTACGACGCGCCCTCGGGCGCCGGTCACCTGACGGGTGCCACAAGCGCCGCGACGCCGGCGTACGTGCACTTCCACGGCGGCGCCTGGCTGATGCGCTACCCCGAGATGGACGACTGGTGGTGTCGCTACGTCGCCGCTACGGCCGGCGTCCGCGTCGTCAACGTCGACTTCCGCACCGGGCCCTACGTGGCCTACCCGGTCGCGCAGCACCAGTGCCACGACGTGGCGGCGGCGATCGCGGCCGAGGCGCCGGTCGTCGTCGGGGGCTTCTCCAGCGGCGGTGGCCTGGCGGCGTCGGTGTGCCTCCAGGCCCGCGACGCCGGCTCGTTCACCCCGCGCCTCCAGGTGCTCGGCGTGCCCGCGCTCGACCTGGCCTCGGAGCTGCCGAGCGGCGCCGGGATGATCTCGCCCTCGCTGCGCGCGCTGGTGCGCCGCGTCTACTTCCCCGATCCCGCGACCCGCTCGGAGCCGTATGCCTCGCCCGTCCTCGCTGACGACCTCACCGGCCTGCCGCCGGCGATCGTCCTGACGGCCGAGCGCGACACCCTGCGGCGCGACGGCGACACCTATGCTCGCCGCCTGCGCGAGGCCGGGGTGGACGTCGTCCACGACGTGACCCCCGGCGTCGACCACTACTTCCTCACTGAGAACCCTCAGCGGGCCCGCACCACGATGGCGATGGTCGCCACCGAGATTCGCGAGGCGCTCAGCCGGGACGCTTGATCTGGTCGAGCTCGAAGTGCATCGGGTCGGTGTAGCGCCAGTCGCCGCCCCAGCCGAAGCCCCAGTACTTGAAGATCGCCACGACGTCACGGTTCATCTCACCGACCGTGCCGCGCTGGTTGCCGGGGACGTTGAGGTCCAGGGCG
>NZ_JAXMNS010000422.1:0-3173 GCF_034670285.1 Nocardioides sp.
CGGCGGTCCGGACCCGCCCGCTCCCGCTACGAAGGAGCCATCTCCGCATGAGACGACGACGCGCGTCCGGCCGACGGGCGGCAGCGGCATCGCTGGCCGCGGGCGTCCTGGTGTCGGCCCTCGTCGGCTGCTCGGCAGGGGAGTCGCTCTCCTCGTCGGAGACCGTCGAGGCGGCGCCCACGACGACCCCGGAGCCGGCTCCGCTCGCGACGGTGTCGGTCATCGGTCGGGTCGACGGTGCCCTGGCCAAGAGCGACCGCGGGCCGCTTCGCATCCGGGTGACGTCTGCTGTCGACCGCTGGATCGATGCGGCCTACAGCGGCGACTACCCGCGCTCCGACTTCTCCAACGCCTTTGCGAGCTTCACGAAGGAGGCCCGCGGGCGTGCCCGGCAGGACGCCGCGCTGCTCAGCAACTCCGGGATCGGTCCGCGGCTCGAGACCGTGGTGCCCGTGCAGCGCCGAGTCGTGCTCGACGTGCTCGCGGTGAAGGGCAGGGCGGTCGGTGTCACGGCCAAGGTCCGACTGGCCTTCGACCTCACCGGCCCGCTCACCGACGACCGCACCCGCACCGACCTCGTCACCGGGTCGTTGTTCCTCACCTTCGACAAGTCCGGAGGCGCCGCCGGTTGGCGCGCCTTCGGCTACGACCTGACGCGCAAGGAGAGCTGAATGCGCTCGCTCACCCGGCTCCTGGCCCTGAGCCTGGTGCTCATGGTCACCGGGATCGTCGTTCCCGACAGCAGCCGCGCCTCGACCCAGGTGCTCCTGGTCAAGGTCGACCGCGCCTCGGCGGTCGCCCTCGACCGGGAGACGACCTGGATCCTCGCGGTGGGCAGCGACATGAGGCCGGGGGAGGAGATGACCCGCACACGCGCCGACGCGATCCAGCTGGTCGGCCTGCACCCCGAGAGCGGGGCAGCGACCACGATCGGCATCCCACGCGATTCCTACGTGTCGATCCCGGGTGTCGGCAGCGACCGCATCAACGCTGCCATGTTCTACGGCGGGCCCCAGCTGCTGAGCCAAGCGGTGGGCGACCTGGTCGGCATCGAGCCTGACTACGTGATGGTGACCCGGTTCCCGTTCTTCGAGAACATGATCGACGACATCGGAGGGATCTCGGTCGACAACCCGCGCTACTTCTCCGACGTTAACCTCAAGCCGCAAGGCTTCGCGGCCGGCCAGATCCGGCTCAACGGCTACGGCGCGATGGCCTTCTCCCGGATCCGCAAGACGCTTCCCGGAGGTGACTTCGACCGCTCCGCCAACCAGCAGATCGTCCTGCGCGGCATCCAGGAACAGCTCGCGAAGCGTGCCGACGAGGCAGGTTTCCTCGCCTCGGGTGTCCTGACGGTGCTCAAGCACCTCGACGTGAGCGGCACCGGTCCGGCCGAGCTCTTCCAGCTCGCCCAGGCGATCGCCCGGGTCGATGCGCGGCAGATCACCAGCTGCGTGGTCCAGGGCCGGATCGCCACGATCAACGGCGCCAGCGTGGTCGTGCCGTACGCCGACCAGGCACGCCGCTACGGCGACGATGCCCGTGACGACGCGACGATCGGCCGCTGCTGAGCTGCAGCGACGCTGCGAAGAGGGCGCCTCCGGCAGGATTCGAACCTGCGGCACCTGGTACCGGAAACCAGTGCTCTATCCCCTGAGCTACGGAGGCCCACGCCCTGAGGCGCGGGACGGACACTACCGGTGCCAACTGGTGGAAGAGAAACCGGTGGCCGCCGATAGGCTTGCCGGGTGAATCCCGATCAGCTCGCCGCCTCCGTCCAGGGTGCTCTCGCCAGTCTCGTCGCCGACGGAGCCCTCGTTCTGCCGGAGGGCGTCGAGCCCGTCGTCACCGTCGAGCGACCCCGCGACCCCAGCCACGGCGACTACGCCACCAACGTGGCGCTGCAGCTGGCCAAGAAGGTCGGCACCAACCCCCGAGCGCTCGGTGAGCTGCTGGCTGCGCGTCTCGTGGAGAGCGACGGCATCTCGCGCGCCGAGGTGGCGGGACCGGGCTTCGTCAACATCACCATCGACACCGGCGCCCAGGGGCGGATCGCCGCCGAGATCGTGGCGGCCGGAGCGCTCTACGGAAGCAACGACGTGCTGGCGGGGCAGTCGATCAACGTCGAGTTCATCTCGGCCAACCCGACGGGTCCGCTCCACCTCGGACACACCCGGTGGGCGGTCCTGGGCGACGCCATCGCTCGGGTGCTGGCCGCAGCCGGGGCATCGGTGACCCGCGAGTTCTACATCAACGACCGCGGCGTGCAGATGAACCACTTCGCCGACTCGATCATCGCCGCCGCGGCCGGCAAGCCGGCCCCGGCCGACGGCTACGTCGGGGCCTACATCGCCGACATCGCCGCGGCCGTCGAGGCTGCTCGTCCCGGCGTCTTCGACCTGCCGGCCGACGAGGCCCGCGCCGCCGTGCGTGAGCTCGGCTACCAGATCCAGCTGGGGCTGCAGCAGGAGTCGCTGGCTCGCTTCAACACCCACTTCGACGTGTGGTTCTCCGAGCTCTCGCTCCACGAGTCGGGCTCGGTGCCGCAGACGCTGGACCGTCTCCAGGCGCTCGGGCACGTCTTCTCCGAGGGCGGTGCGCTGTGGATGCGCACCACCGACTTCGGCGACGACAAGGACCGCGTCCTCATCAAGTCCGACGCCGAGCTGACCTACTTCGCCTCCGACACCGCCTACTACCTCAACAAGCGCGAGCGTGGCTTCGACCGCTGCATCTACCTGCTCGGCGCCGACCACCACGGCTACGTCGGTCGCCTGCGCGCCATGGCAGCGTGCGTCGGTGACGACCCGTCGCAGACCCTCGAGGTGCTGATCGGGCAGATGGTCAAGATCCTCAAGGACGGCGTCGAGATGAAGCTCTCGAAGCGGGCCGGGACGATCGTGACCCTCGACGAGCTGGTCGACGAGATCGGTACCGACGCTTTGCGTTACTCCTTGGCCCGCTACCCGGCCGACTCGCCGTTGGTGCTCGACGTCGCCGAGATCACCCGCGCCTCGGCCGACAACCCCGTCTACTACGTGCAGTACGCCCATGCCCGCACCTGCCGGATGAGCGCCAACGCCACCGACCTCGGCATGACGCTGCCCACCGACGACTTCGACGCCTCGCTCCTGGACCACGAGCGCGACCGGGCTCTGCTGCGCGCGCTCGCC
>NZ_JAXMNS010000423.1:0-3170 GCF_034670285.1 Nocardioides sp.
GTCGTGCGCCTCGGACGCGATCCGAGTCATTTTCTGCAACGCCGCTGCTGGGGAATGGCTCGGATCGCCCGTTCAGCTCCACTCGTACCTTTCAGGGACTGTCGCGTAACGCGACGGTCCCTGCGGTCGTTGCACTGGTATGGACCTCCAGCGCGACTCCCTGTTCCGTCGCACTCTGGCGACGATGGCCTCCCTGGCCGTGGCGGGGGGTCTCATCGTGGCCGCGCCGTCGGGAGCGCCGGCAGCGCGCAGCGCTGGCCAGGTCTCCGCACAGGTCTCCCAGGCGAGCTCCAAGAAGGTTGCTCGTCCCGCTCGGAAGAACGCCGGCCGGGTGAAGTCCTGGGCGGCGCCGGGTCGGGCCACGATCACGCCCGGCGTGATGATGTACACCTCCGGAGCGCAGTGCACGGCCAACTTCGTCTTCACCGACGCCGTCGGTGGCGTGTACGTCGGCTACGCCGCCCACTGCGCGGGCAAGGGCGAGGCCACCGACACCAACGGGTGCGAGGTGATGTCGCTGCCGCTCGGCACGAAGGTCGACTTCGTGCGCGGCGGAAGTCTGGTCACCTCCGGGACGCGCTTGGGTCGTGGCCGCCTCGCCTACTCCTCGTGGTCGGCGATGGACCAGGTCGGCACCACCGACGGTCCCACGTGCGCCTACAACGACTTCGCGCTGGTGAAGGTCCGCGCCAAGGACGTCAAGAAGGTCAACCCGAGCGTCCCCCACTTCGGCGGCCCCACCGGCATCGACCGCTCGGGCACGAGCGCCGGCGAGAGCGTCTACAGCTATGGCAACTCCAGCCTGCGGGCCGGAGTGTCGACGCTGTCCCCGAAGACCGGCATCGCTCTCGGCGACGCGAGCGCCGATGAGGGCTGGAGTCACGAGGTCTACACGTTGACGCCCGGCGTCCCCGGCGACTCGGGCTCGGGCTTCATGACGCGCGGCGGCAAGGCGGTGGGCACGCTGTCGACCGTCGCGATCGCCCCGCTGCCCCTCTCCAACCAGATCGGTGACCTTCTCCGCGAGCTCAACTTCGCCCGGGCCACCTCGGGGATCAAGGGTCTGCGCCTGACCAACGGCACCCGGCCCTTCGCGGCCTCCTGATCGCCCTCCTCCGACCTCCGACCTCCGACTCCCGACCTCCAGAGGCTTCGCCATGTCCGGCTTGTTCGACTCGTCCACCGCGCCCGCCCTGCCGGACCTCTCCGGCTCCGTCTACGTCGTCACCGGCGCCAACTCCGGGATCGGGTTCGAGGCGGCCAAGAAGCTCGCCGGCGCAGGCGGCCACGTCGTCCTCGCGGTGCGCGACGTCGTCCGCGGCCGGGCCACTGCCGCCCAGCTCGATGGCTCCACCGAGGTGCGCGAGCTCGACCTCGCCGATCTCTCGTCGGTGCGGTCGTTCGCGGCGGGCTGGGACGGTCCGATCACCACGCTGGTCAACAACGCCGGAATCATGATGGTCGCCGAGGGCCGCACCGTCGACGGGTTCGAGCGCCAGATCGGCACCAACCACCTCGGACACTTCGCCCTCACCAACCTGCTCCTGCCGCAGATCAGCGATCGCGTGGTCACCATCTCCTCCGGCCTCCACAACGGCCCGCAGGTCGACCTCGACAACCTCGACCTCGAGGGCGTCTACAAGCCCACGCGTGCCTACCAGCAGTCCAAGCTCGCCAACCTGCTCTTCACCGTCGAGCTCCAGCGCCGCCTCGAGGAGGTCGGCTCGCCGGTGAGGGCGCACGCCGCCCACCCCGGCTACTCGGCGACCAACCTCCAGAGCCACCACGCGAACCCCCTGATGAATCGTCTGATGGCGATCAGCAACCGGGTGGTGGCGACCAGCGCCGAGTTCGGCGCCCGGCCGACCGTGCACGCCGTCGTCGCAGATCTCCCCGGCAACAGCTATGTCGGACCGACCGGCTTCCAAGGGCTGCGCGGCGCCCCGGGACCCAACCCGCGGTCGACGCAGTCGCGAGACGCCGACGTGGCCCGGCGGCTGTGGGAGCTCTCCGAGGAACGGACGTCGGTCACCTGGCCGCTCTGACACATACCGGGCAATTCTCTCGGTTGCGGTGTTCAGGACGCGTGAGGAGTGCTTCACTGAAACGGTGACATCGCAGGTGCTCCGCCTCGTCGCCGTCGTCCCGGTCGGCGTTGCAGCGGCGCTCTGGACCGTCCACCTCGCGGCTCCGACGACCGAGGAGTCATCCGCGGGGGCCCTCACCTCGGTGGTTCCGTCAGATCCCGTGGTCTCCTCGGAGCCGACTGCTCCCATGGGTGTCGACCTGGTCCCGCCCTCGGTGGTCGAGCCGCCGGCCAGCACCACACCGGTTGGCACCGCGCCCACGGCGTCGGTCGGTCCGGTGCTCACCGTGGCCTCGAGTCCCTCCGCCGACGACATCCCGCTTGCGGCTCTGGCGGCCTATCAGCGCTCGGAGAGCCTGATCGGCGTCGCTGACCCGGGCTGTCACCTCTCCTGGCAGCTGCTTGCCGCCGTTGCCCGGATCGAGTCCGACCACGGCCGCCACGGTGGCGCGAAGGTCGGGCAGGACGGCGTCAGTCGTCCGGCGATCATCGGGCCCGCGCTCAACGGGCGGCGCGGGAAGGCGCACCTGCGCGACACCGACGACGGCCGACTTGACGCCGACGCGACCCTGGACCGAGCGGTGGGGCCCTTCCAGTTCATCCCCTCGACCTGGGCCGTGGTCGGGGTCGACGGAGACAGCGACGGCCAGCGCGAGCCCCAGGACGTCGACGACGCCGCGCTGGCCGCGGCGGTCTATCTCTGCTCGGGCGCCGACGACCTCGCCACGCGCCCGGGGCAGCGCGAAGCCCTGCTGCGCTACAACCGCAGCGGCGACTACGCCGCTGCCGTGCTCGACGTCCTCGACGACTACCTCGCCGCAGGTGAGCCGGAGCCGCAGACCCTGCACCTCAACGCCGGACAGCTGGTGCCGGTCAGGGTCGGTCCCACGGCAGCGCCGGTGGACCCGGACCGCGCGACCAACGGGGCGTCGCGACTCCCCGACGCGAAGGGAGCCCGTGACTCCGCCCAGCCTGCGCCCTACGTCGGAGACGCGACCCCGGAGCCGACCCCGGAGCCGACCCCTGAGTCGCCCCCGACACCCGAGCCGTCGCCGGAGTCGACCCCGGTCCCGGAACCGACCCC
>NZ_JAXMNS010000424.1:0-3162 GCF_034670285.1 Nocardioides sp.
TCGGCTTCACCGATGAGGACGTCGTGGTGGCGTCGATCCTGCGCAAGTGGGGGTCGTCCCTCGGGGGCGTCGAGGTGGCCAGGGCCACCGAGACCGAGCCCTCCGAGACCTTCGCCGACAGCTGGAAGGCGGCCGGCGAGATGGGCGTGACCACGATCGGGCTGCCCGAGTCGGCCGGTGGTGGGGGCGGCTCGCCGCTCGACGTGGCCGTGGCCCTCGAGGCGTGCGCCCACGAGCTGGTGCCGGGTCCGTTGCTGGGCGCCGCGACCGCGGCCCACCTGCTGGCGGACGTCGACGACGTGGCCGGCGGTCTCGCCGACGGCACCGTTGTCGTGGGGATCTCGCTCACCCCGGCCCTGGACGCGGTCTGGGACGTCCCGTCCGCCACCCACCTCCTTCTCCCGGACGACGCCGACCGCTGGTCGCTGGTGCCCGTGGCCGCAGCCAGGACGACAGCCGGACTCGGCCTCGATCTCACGCGTCGCTTCGGCAACGCGGCGCTGTCGGACGACGCCGCGGGTGCGGCGATCGCCGTCCCGACCCTGACCGGCGAGGTCGTGCGTCGTACGGCGGTCACCTTTGCGGCAGCCGAGGCCGCCGGCATCGCCCGCTGGTGCCTGGCGACGGCGGTGGACTACGCGAAGGTGCGTGAGCAGTTCGGTCAGAAGATCGGTGCCTTCCAGGCGATCAAGCACCTGTGCGCCGAGATGCTCGAGACTGCGGAGTCGGTCACCGCCGTGGCCTGGGACGCCGCCAGCGCGTCCCTCGCAGCCGATGACGAGCAGTGGGCCTTCGCCACCGACGTCGCCGAGGCCGTCGCCTTCGACGGCGCCGTCGCCAACGCCAAGACCTGCATCCAGGTGCTCGGCGGAATCGGCTTCACCTACGAGCACGACGCCCACCTCTACCTGCGCCGCGCGCTGTCGCTGCGGGCGCTTCTCGGTCAGGCCGATGCCGCGGCGCACCGTCTCACCGCGCGTACCGTCGCGGGAGCGCGCCGTCGGGTCGACGTCGACCTCGCGGGCCGCGACGACGCGGTGCGCGACGACGTCCGCCGGCAGGTGGCGGCCATCGCCGCGGCGCAGGGGCCCGAGCAGCGCGCGGCGCTGGTCGACAGCGGCTACCTCGTGCCGCACTGGCCGACCCCGGCCGGGCTCGCGGCCGACCCGGTGTGCCAGATCGTCATCGACCAGGAGCTGGCCGCGGCCGACGTCGAGCGCCCCGACATCGTGATCGCCGGGTGGGCGCTGCCCACGATCCTCGAGCACGGTACCGACGAGCAGCGGGAGCGGTTCGTCCGTCCCTCGCTGCTCGGCGACCTCGTGTGGTGCCAGCTGTTCTCCGAGCCCGGCTCGGGCTCCGACCTGGCCTCCCTGCGCACGCGCGCCGAGAAGGTCGACGGTGGATGGCGTCTGTCGGGACAGAAGGTCTGGACGTCGGTCGCCGAGCGCGCCGACTGGGGCATCTGCCTGGCTCGCACGGAGCCGGACGCGCCCCAGCACAAGGGCATCAGCTACTTCCTGGTCGACATGAGGAACTCACCCGGGATCGACGTGCGCCCGCTGCGCGAGATCACCGGCGAGGCGCTCTTCAACGAGGTCTTCCTGGACGACGTCTTCGTGCCCGACGACTGCCTGGTCGCCGGCCGTGGCGACGGGTGGCGCCTGGCGCGCACGACACTGGCCAACGAGCGAGTGGCGATGGCGAGCAGCCGGCTGAGCAAGAGCACCGAGCGCGCCGTCGCGCTGGCCTCGACGCAGGACCTGACAGCGACCGAGCAGGTCCGCGTGGGTCACAGCGTCGCGCTGGCGACGGTGTGCTCGCTGCTGGGGGTCCGCACCGTGCTCCGTTCCCTGGCCGGCGGTGGGCCGGGAGCCGAGTCGGCGGTCGCCAAGCTGCTCGGCGTCCGCAACCGTCAGGACGGGTCGGAGCTCGTCGTCGAGCTCCAGGGCGCCGGCCTGGTCAACCCCTCGCCCGAGCTGCAGGCCGACGTGTGGGAGATGCTCAACACCCGGTGTCTCTCGATCGCGGGCGGCACCACCCAGATCCTCCGCAACGTCGCGGGGGAGCGGATCCTGGGGCTACCCCGCTGACTACCCCGCTGACTACCAGGCTGACGCTGCCGGCAGCTTGAGGCAGAAGCGCGACCCGGTCGGGACGTGCGGCTCGTACCAGACCCGACCGCCGTACGCGGAGGCCAAGGTCGCTGCGATCCACAGTCCGAGGCCGGTGCCCGAGGGTCGGCCGGCGGTGTGGTCGCCGCTGAACCGTTCGAACAACGCTGGGATCTCGGCCTCGGGGACCCCCGGTCCGCTGTCGGTGACCACGATCAGGGTCTGGTGGCCCAGGGTCGCGGCGCTGATCGTGATCGGGGCCTCGCCGTGCTTGAGGGCGTTGCGCACGAAGTTGCCGATGATCGACCAGCAGTGGGTGGCGTCGATGTGGACGGTCACGCCGGCGGAGATCTGCACCTCGACCTCGACCGCCCGTTGACCGAGATCCGGCAGGTGCTCGAGCACCAGGTCGAGCAGCACCTGCGGGGCCGGGTGGGGCTCGAAGACGCCGTTGTCGATGCGGCTCGCGTCGAGGTAGCTCTTGAGGTGCATGGCCATGCCGCTCGCGGCTCGCTCGATCCGCGTCAACCTCGCCCGTCGTTGGTCGTCGTCGGAGGTGTCCCAGGTCTCGCGCATCATCGTGAGGCCCGCGGAGATCCCTGCCACCGCGTTGCCGAGCTCGTGGTAGGTCACCGACAGGGCGTCGTCGAGGCGGGTGAGCTGGTCCGACAGCTTGTTGTCGGCGAGGTTCGTGGCGCTGGGCTGCAGCGTGACCGCCCAGACCTCGGCCCCGGCGAAGTCACTGCCGGCGTAGCGGGCCACTCGCATGTCGACCGACTGGACGACGCCCTCGCGGTCGACGATCTCGACCACCTGCGAGAGGTCCTCGCCGATCGGCAGCCCGAAGGGCCGCCCGACGAGCGAGCGCTCGTCGGTCCCGATGAGATGTCGGGCAGCGAGGTTGTCGTAGCGCACGATCCCGTCGGCATCGACGACCAGCACGCCGCTGAGGCGTCGCTGCACCTGGATCATGCTCGTCGGAGCCACCTGGCGCCCGGTCCCTGGGAGCGACATCAGCCCGGCCCACCGTTGGGGTCGAACATCTGCG
>NZ_JAXMNS010000425.1:0-3154 GCF_034670285.1 Nocardioides sp.
GTTCGACCTGCTGAGCGACAACGGCAAGCGCACGTTCGGCGTCGACGTCGACGACTGCGAGTCGGCCGACCCCGCCGAGGAGTTCGGCGACGACATGACCTTCGACGTCGGCGAGGCGCGGGTCGACGGTGACGACGCAACCGTGCCTGTGACGGTGGGTGACGGCTCGGGCGGTGCCGGCCCGGGTGAGATCACCCTCGACCTCGAGCTGGTCAAGCAGGACGGCGTCTGGCTCATCGACGGCTTCAGCCTCGGCGACCTCTTCGAGGACCTGCCCGAGGACCTGTTCTCCGACGTGCCCGAGGACTTCGACCCGGGCGACTTCCTCTCGGACTTCCCCTCGGACTTCGACCCTGAAGGCTTCGACCCTGAGGACCTCCTCTCTGACTTCCCCTCGGACTTCCTGTCCGACTTCCCCACTGACTTCGACCCGGAGGATTTCATGTCCGACTTCCCGACCGACCTCTTCACCGACTTCTCCGAGTTCTCCGAGTTCTCAGGAGCTGACCAGTGAGGTCCTTCCGCTGTCGCGTCTGCGACAACTCCCTCCACTTCGAGAACTCCGTCTGCGTCTCCTGCGGGACCGCCCTGGGGTTCTCCCGCGCCGAGCGCACGATCGTGCCGGTGAGCCCGAAGGGCAGCTACACCGACAGCACCGGCCTGGTGTGGCACGTCTGCGCCAACCTCAACCTGTCGGGCTGCACCTGGCTGGCACCGCTCGAGGGCGGGCAGTGCTCGAGCTGCGACCTCACCCGCACGCGCCCCAACGACGACGACCTCGAGGGTCTGGTCAACTACCCGGCCGCCGAGTCCGCCAAGCGCCATCTGCTCGTCGAGCTCGACGCCCTCGGCTTCGGGGTGGTCGGCAAGGACGTCGACCCCGACGGCGGGATCGCCTTCGACCTGCTCTCCAGCGTCGAGGAGAACGTCGTCATCGGGCACCAGAACGGCCTCATCACCATCGACCTCGCCGAGAGCGACGACGCCTACCGCGAGAAGATCCGCTCCAAGCTCGACGAGCCCTACCGGACGATGCTGGGCCACTTCCGGCACGAGTTCGGTCACTACGCCGAGTGGCAGCTCGTGCGCGGTGACGAGCGGATGGCGCGCTGCCGTGAGCTGTTCGGCGACGAGAGCGCTGACTACCAGGAGTCGATCTCGCGGCACTACGACGAGGGCCCGCCCGACGACTGGAAGCGCTCCTACATCTCGACCTACGCCACGATGCACCCCTTCGAGGACTTCGCCGAGACCTGGGCCCACTACCTCCACATCTGCGACGCCATCGAGACCGCGCGCGAGTACGGGTTGGTCACGATCGGCGGCATCGACGCGTTCTCGAGCTTCCGCGACGTCGTGACCGGGGTGTGGGTGCCGCTCTCGATCGCGCTCAACCAGATGAACCGCTCGATGGGCAAGGACGACATCTATCCGTTCGTCATCCCCGGACCGGTGCTGGACAAGCTCGACTTTGTGGCCTCGCTGCTCCCGCGCTGAGGCGTTGCCGGCCGCACCCAGGCAGATGGTTCAAAGATCATCCACCTGGGTACGGTTCCGGCATGAACGCATCAAGCGGGGCTGCCTCGTCGTCCGACAAGAGCAAGGGTGCGTCGTTCGACCGCGACATGAACTACGTGCCCGACCGGATCACCCGCGTCGAGGGTGGTGCCGCGCGCCGTCCCCAGCACGGCCCCGTCGAGGGCGAGCTGTGGCCGGTCGAGGCCGGCCGCTATCGCCTGATCGCCGCGCAGGCGTGCCCGTGGGCCAACCGGGCCATCATCGTGCGCAACCTGCTCGGCCTCGAGGACGTCATCTCGCTCGGGACGCCCGGGCCGACGCACGACGAGCGCTCCTGGTCCTTCGACCTCGATCCTGACGGCCGAGACCCGGTGCTCGGCATCGAGCGCCTCCAGGAGGCCTACCTCGCGCGCTTCCCCGACTACCCGCGCGGCATCACCGTGCCTGCCGTCGTGGAGGAGTCGACCGGCCGCCTCGTCACCAACGACTTCCCGTGGATCACCCACGACCTGTTCTTCGAGTGGAGCGAGCACCACCGCGACGGCGCTCCCGACCTCTGGCCGGCCGACCTCCGCGACGAGATGGAGGAGGTCATGCAGCGGATCTTCACCGAGGTCAACAACGGCGTCTACCGCTGTGGGTTCGCCAGCTCGCAAGAAGCCTACGAGGAGGCCTACGACCGACTCTGGGCCGCGATGGACTGGCTCGAGGAGCGGCTCACCACCCGCCGCTACCTGATGGGCGACGCCCTCACCGAGGCCGACGTCCGGCTCTTCACGACGCTGGTCCGGTTCGATGCGGTCTATCACGGGCACTTCAAGTGCAACCGCAACAAGCTCACCGAGATGCCTGTGCTGTGGGGCTACGCGCGTGACCTGTTCCAGACCCCTGGCTTCGGCGAGACCATCGACTTCGACCAGATCAAGGAGCACTACTACGTGGTGCACACCGGGATCAATCCCACCCAGGTCGTGCCCCAGGGCCCCGATGCGGCGCTCTGGCTCACCCCGCACGGACGCGGCTGAGCCGGACGGGGCACGACGCGCCTACTCCGCCGCGACCACCACGGCGTACGACCCGACTCCGAGCAGCCGCGAGCCGGCGATCGAGCGACGGTCCTTCTTCGAGCCCAGGATCAGCTCGACCAACGCTCCGGTCTCGGGGTCGAGGTCGATGTCGTGCACCGAGCCGAGGTCCTCGCCGGCGTCGGAGAGCACGCGCTTCTTGAGCACCGCGCCGTCCTTGGTCGCAAGGTCCGACTGGCGCTCGTCGTGGTCGCCGAGCACGGTCGCTTCAGCGATCGTGACCGCGTCGGCCCCGACGGCGGTCAGGTCGGACCACGCGACCACCGAGCCGTGGTCGGTCTTCTTGAACTCCAACGCGACCACCGAGCGCGTCGCCGGGTCGAGCAGGAATCCGTCGACCTTGCCGACGGTGTCGGCGCTGGTGGTGTCGACGAGCTTGCGACCCTTGAGGTCGGAGTACCGCATCAGCTCGTTCCCTTCAGCTGTGACCGGAAGGCCTGGACGGCGGCGCCGAACCCGGCGAGGTCGTGGCTGACGAAACCCTCCGCGCTGGCCGGCACCATGACGTGCTCGGAGGAGACCGACAAGGTGGCGGGCAGGGGGAGCAGGAG
>NZ_JAXMNS010000426.1:0-3150 GCF_034670285.1 Nocardioides sp.
AGTCATAGGCACTGGCACCCTCCACGGCGCGCACGTGCTTCGGCGCCGCCAGGGCCTGGAGCGCTGTGCGGAACATCTCGGCCTGCAACTGAGGGAGCACGAAGGAGCCGCGCACGGTGCCGTCACCGTTGTTGCGGAACTTCACCTCGGCCTGCTTCCGTGCTCGTGCTTCTTGTTCGGCGAGCTTCTTGGCCTCGTGGGCCTCGGCGGTGTCGGGGTCGATGACCTCCACGAGCTTGTCGCCGAGCTCGCGCAACCGGTAGGCGTCGAAGTGGGCGGCCTCGCCGATCAGGTAGGCCTCGGCCCGGTCGGCCTCGGCGGCGTACTCCTCATCCAGCGCCTCGACCGCGGTGGTGATCACGGTGGCCTGCTCCGGCAGCACCGCCCCTGCTGCGACAGCCTCGCGGGTCTGGTCGTGGGCGGCGAGCGCGGTCGCGAGCCGGGTCCGACGTCCTGCCTCCCCCGCGGTCAACCTGGTGGTGCGCGAGAGCCACTGCGCCAACGACCTCGCACCGATCGTCCCGGGCAGGTCCACCACCTCGGCCTGGCCCAACAACCGGGCCTCGACCTCGGCCAACCTAGCCAGGTCCGAGACCAGCCGGGTGATCGCCGAGGACGTCTCCTGGGCGTTCAGCGACCACGCCGGCGCGCCTGCGATGTCGTCGAGTCCGGACTCGAGCAGGTCGAGGAAACCGAGGATCGGGTGACCCGTTCCGGTGTCGTCGAGGTGCCTGCTCATGTGGTCCATACAACCACCGGCCACCGACACTCGAACGGGCTGAAATCCGCTCAACCACGGGGTTGTGGACGACTTGCGAGCACTCTGGATTGTGGAAGGTTGGTGGGTATCTCGTGGGGTAACGAGGCTCGGCGCTGCGCGTCTCGATACGTCGGCCCGGGCTCCTTCGTCGCCGGCCGACTACTCGACGACCCAGGCAGGCCGCCGGCCAGCTGCTCGACGACCAGGGCGATCTGGGTCAGCCCGGCTGGTCGACGTCGACCAGCGCGCCGTTCAGCACGACCACGCCCGAGCCGTAGGCCTCGTCGACGTAGGCCTGCAGCGAGCCGTCGTCGTACGTCACTCCCGCGAGCACGTGGCCCTCGTCGTCGGCGTAGGAGCTCTGGTAGCCCGGGAGCTCGTCGGCCAGGGCGGTGGAGATGTCCTCCAGCTCGGCCTGGCTGTAGGAGACGCTCGGCTCGGGCAGCACGACCGGCTCGGGCATCATCGGGTCGTAGAGCGCGCCCATGATCGCGTCGGAGACCGTGAAGGCCGTGCCGTCCCACGTGCCCGTGACGGCGTAGGTGCCCCAGCGCACGTCGTCCTGCTGGTCGAAGGTGCCGTCGTAGGCCGTCCAGTCCCAGTTGGGGATCGCCGGGCCACCGCACTGCGGCGGGTAGGACTCAGCGATCGCGCCGAGGCACAGCTCGGGACCGTCGCCGGCGTCCATGACTGTGGGCAGACCCGTCGAGCGGACCTTCCCGGGAGCCGCCGGAACGGCGGTGGGCGGCTGCGGCGCCGCGGCGGGCTGACCCGGGGCGGCGGGGTCGGCGGCGCTGGAGGAGCCGTCGTCCCCGCTGCAACCGGAGACGGACAGCGCGAGGGAGATCAGGAGGGCCGGAGCCACGACGATGAGCTTCATAGCTCTACGACGCGGCCCGATCCCCCCTGGTTCCCGACTCAGGGAAGACGGTCGACGAGGTCGCCGATCGGCGCCAGCGAGCCGGTGTAGAACGGGATCTCCTCGCGCACGTGACGGCGGGCCCGCGAGGCACGCAGGTCACGCATGAGGTCGACGATCCGGTAGAGGTCGTCGGCCTCGAAGGCCAGCATCCACTCGTAGTCGCCGAGGCCGAACGACGCGACGGTGTTGGCGCGCACGTCGGGGTAGGGACGCGCCTGCATGCCGTGCTCCTTGAGCATGTCGCGCCGCTCCTCGTCGGGCAGGAGGTACCACTCGTAGGAGCGCACGAACGGGTAGACGCACACGTGGCCGCGGGCAGGCTCCTCGTCGAGGAACGCCGGCACGTGGCTCTTGTTGAACTCCGCCGGGCGGTGCAGCGCCATCTGCGACCACACCGGCGCCAGTCGTGCGCCGAACGCCGTACGACGGAAGCGGTGGTAGGCCGACTGGAGGTCCTCGGAGCGGGCCGAGTGCCACCACACCATCACGTCGGCGTCGGCGCGCAGGCCACTGACGTCGTAGACCCCGCGGACGACGACGTCCTCACCGGCGAGCTCGGCGAAGAGCTTCTCCACCTCCGCACCCTCGGCGGCGCGGTCGGCGTCGGGGCCGAGGACGTCGTCGAGCCGGAAGACCGACCACATGGTGTAGCGGATGGAGTCGTTGATCTCGCGCAACCGCGAGGCATTGGTCTGGCTGTCGCTCATGACTCCTATTGTGCCGTCCGCCCCGAATGCCCGTGCAGGGCCTGCCGGGCCGCAGCCCGACCTGAGGCGATGCAGGGTGCGATGCCCACACCGTCGTACGCCGCGCCACACACCGCGAGCCCGCTGACCTCGGCCACGGCGGCCTTGATCCGCGCGACCCGGGCCAGGTGACCCACGGCGTACTGGGGCAGTCCCCCACCCCACCGCTGCACGTGCGCGTCGATCGGCACCGCCTCGAGACCGATGGCCGCGCGCAGGTCGGCCAGCGAGGCCGCGACGAGCTCGTCGTCCGTGCGTTGGAGGGCGACCTCGTCGCCGTGCCGACCCAGCGACGTGCGCAGCAGCAGGACGTCGTCGCCGGCGGGCCCTCGGCCGGCCTCGCGCACCCAGCCCCACTTGGTGAAGGAGAACGTGGCGTTGATCGCGCCGCGCACCTGCGGCGAGGAGCCCTCGAAGTCGACGACGAGGCTGTCGCCGGCGACGGTGATCGCGCAGCAGATCGGGATCGGATCGGCGGTGAAGCCGTCGCCGTCGATCACCTGCGCCGTGCCGCCCTGCGGGTTGAGGATGGTCGGTGCGCCGGTCAGTGCGAAGGATGATGTCAGGGTGATCGTGTTGACGGCATCGCCGCTGGCATTGGCGCTTGCGATGGCGGTGTTCAGCTCGGCAAGGGAGCCTGCGAAAAACTGGGCCATTCTTCCTCCGGACGGTTCGGCGCGGGTCGCGGCCCGCAGGATTCTCCACGCATTGCACATGCGCCT
>NZ_JAXMNS010000427.1:0-3149 GCF_034670285.1 Nocardioides sp.
GCCGCCGACCGGCGCGAGGGCCTGGCCCGTCTCACCGGTCAGGTCAACGCCCTCAAGTCCCGCGCGGCGGCCGCCGACGACGAGATCGGTCGACTCACCCTGGCCCAGGAGGACGCCGTCGCCCGCGCCGACCGGGCCCAGCGTGACTTCACCTCCCTCGAGACCCAGGTCGCCGGGCTCGACGCGGGCGAGGAAGGGCTCGACGCCGAGCACGAGAAGGCCAGCGACGCGCTCAGCGAGGTCGAGGAGCGACTCGCCGCCGTCCGCGACCAGGCCGCGCAGGCCGATCGCTCGCGCTCGACGCTCGCGGCCCGCAAGGACGCCCTCGAGATGGGGCTCAACCGCAAGGACGGCGCCGGAGCGCTCCTCGCCGACAGCGACGCCGTGCCCGGACTGCTCGGCTCGGTCGCCGCGCTCATCACGGTGACCGCCGGCTACGAGGCCGCCGTCGCGGGCGCGCTCGGGGCTGCGGCCGACGCCGTGGCCGTCGCCGACGCCGACGCTGCCGTGGCGGCCATCTCCCACCTGCGCGCCGGCGACCTCGGCCGCGCCGGACTGGTCCTGGCCGGGGGAGCGGAGCCGGCTCGCGACTGGCCGGCGCTGCCGGACCACGCGACGTACGCCGCCGACGCGGTCGAGTGCCCCGACACCCTGCGCGCAGCGATCACCCGCATCCTGGCCCGCATCGCGGTGGTCGACGACCTCGACGCCGCGCAGGCCCTGGTGGCCGACCTGCCCGACGTCGTCGCGGTGACCCGTGACGGCGACCTGCTCGGCGCCCACGTCGCCGGCGGCGGGTCGACGGCCCAGCAGAGCCTGATCGAGATCCAGAGCGCAGTCGACGACGCAGCCGCCCAGCTCGCCGAGGCGACCGCCACCGGTGAACGGCTCGGCTTCGAGCAGTCGACCCTCGAGACCACCCGGCTCGACGCCCAGAAGCGGGTCGACGTCGCCCTCGCCCGGCTCCACGAGTCCGACGCCACCCTGGCCGCCGTCGCCGAGGAGCTGGGTCAGTACGGCTCCCAGGCCCGCGCCGCCAAGGGCGAGGCCGAGCGGCTGGCCCAGGCGATCGAGAAGGCGACGAGCGCCCGCGAGGCCGACCTGGCCGGGCTCGCCGAGCTCGAGGAGCGCCTGGCGACCGCTCAGGACGCCCCCGACGAGGAGCCCGACACCACCGAGCGCACCCGGCTGGTCGATGCGGCCAAGGTGGCGCGTCAGGGCGAGATGGACGCGCGCCTGGCGCTGCGCACCGCCGAGGAGCGCGCTCGCGCCCTGCACGGTCGCGTCGACAACCTGCTGCGTCAGGCCAAGGCCGAGCGCGACACCCGGGCGCGCGCTGCCGAGCGTCGCGAGCGCATGCTGCGCGAGGGACGGGCCGCCGAGGCGGTCAGCGTGGCCGCCGGCTACGTGCTGTCGCGCCTCGAGATCTCGATCTACGAGGCCACCCAGGCCCGGATGCGCGTCGAGCAGGCCCGCGGGGGTCGCGAGCGGGAGCTCATCGAGGTGCGCGCGGTGCTGCGTGAGCTCGGCAAGGAGCACGACGAGTTGGTCAACTCCGTCCACCGCGACGAGATGGCCCGCACCCAGCAGCGCATGCGCATCGAGCAGCTCGAGGAGCGCGCGATCGACGAGCTCGGGCTTGACGTCGAGGCGCTGGTCGCGGAGTTCGGCCCCGACCAGCTCGTGCCACCGTCGCTGGCGGTGCCCGACGAGGGCGACGCGGCTTCTGCAGGCTCGGGCGGCGGTGACGACAGCAACTACGAGGACGTTCGCTACGAGGGCTACGGACCCGGGGGCGTCGCGCTGATCGTCGACACCCTGACCGACAACCGCAATCGCACGGCATCGGAAGTGCGCTCGGCGTTCTCGAAGTACGGCGGCAACCTTGGTGAGACCAACTCGGTGTCGTTCATGTTCAACCGGGTCGGCCAGATCATCTACCCGGCCGAAGCGGGTACGCCCGACGCGATCTTGGAGGCGGCGATCGAGGCCGGCGCCGAGAACGCCGAGTCAAGCGAGACCGAGCATGAGATCACCTGCGCGGTGGAGGACTTCATCGCCGTGCGCGACGCGCTTGAGGAAAGCCTCGGCAGCGCGCAGTCGGCGCAGTTCACCTGGAAGCCGCTGAATGCGATCGCGGTCGACGAAGACCAAGCGGGCACCCTGCTCAAGCTGTTCAACACGCTCGAAGACAATGACGACGTCCAGCAGGTCTCGGCCAATTTCGAGATCGCCGACGACATCATGGCGAAACTGACGGCCTGAATGGTCCGGACGCTTCCTGGTGGAGCGTTCCGACGATATCGGCGCCGACCAAGGAGGGCCTGGATGCGGCTGATCGGGCTCGACCCCGGCCTGCGCAACACCGGATGGGGTGTGATCGAGATGGACGGTCACGCGCTGCGGCACGTCGCCGACGGAACCGTGCACTCCGACGGCGACGCGCCGATCGCCACGCGTCTGGTCCAGCTCTACGACGGCGTGCTCGACCTGATCGAACGCTGGAACCCGTCGGAGGCGGCGGTCGAGGAGACCTTCGTCAACCGCAATCCGGAGTCGACCCTGAAGCTGGGCCTCGCCCGGGGCGTGGTGCTGCTGGCGCCTGCCAAGGCCGGGCTGCTGGTTTCCGAGTACGCCCCCAAGCGGGTGAAGAAATCGGTGGTCGGCACCGGCAGCGCCAGCAAGGAACAGGTTCAGGCGATGATCACGACGCTTCTGCCGGGGGCCCGTATCGCCGGCGCCGATGCGGCCGACGCGTTGGCCGTCGCGGTCTGCCACGCCCACTTCATCCAGGCACGCGGCGCCTACGGTGTGGAAGCCGGTCTGGCGACCCGGAAATCGGCGGCGGGTTCCAACATCCAGCCCGGTCTGCAGCGCGCCATCGCGGCGGCGCTCGCCCGGGAAGCCGGAGGGGCTGGATCGTGATCGCCAAACTCAAGGGGCTGCTCGACTCGACCGCCGACGGCATGGCGGTGATCGACGTCGGCGGTGTCGGCTACTTGGTGTTCGCGTCGGCCCGCACGCTGACGGCGCTTGGCGAGCCCGGCTCTGCCGTATCGGTGCTGGTCGATACCCATGTCCGCGAGGATCACGTCCACCTGTACGGCTTTGCATCGGCTGCCGAGCGTACGTGCTTCCTGATGCTGCAG
>NZ_JAXMNS010000428.1:0-3135 GCF_034670285.1 Nocardioides sp.
GGCCCATCGCGCCGAGGTGGGCGCCCGGCCAGGCCAGCGTCATCAGCGGCTCGTGGGTGCTGCCGCCGAGCATCGCCTGCGCACCGAGGCCGTAGCCGCGACGCAGCACGACACCGACCAGCGGCACCTCCATGGCGGCGGCCGCGACGAGGAGCCGCGAGGTGTGCCGCACCAGGCCGGTGCGCTCGGCCTCGGCGCCGACCATCATCCCGGGGGTGTCGACCAGCGAGACCACCGGGAAGCCCCAGGCGTCGCACAGCTGCAGGAAGCGCGCCGCCTTGTCGCCGGCGTCGGCGGTGATCGCCCCGGCCATGTGGCGGGTGTCGTTGGCGACGAACCCGACGGTGCGGCCCTCGATGCGACCCAGGGCGGTGCACAGCTCGGGCGCGAACCCGGCCCGCAGCACGGTCACCGAGTCGACGTCGGCGATCCCCTCGAGGATCGGCTCCACGTCGTACGACGTCCGCTCGCCGTCGGGCACGGCGTCCCGCAGCGCAACCTGCGTGGCCTCGTCGGGGGCGGTCCAGCCGTCGTCCGCGCCGAGGAAGTAGCCGATCAGGGCACGGGCGGCATCGACCGCCTCGCCCTCGTCGACGGCGAGGTCGACCACCCCGTTGGCGCTCATCACGTCGAGCGGACCCACGTCGGCCGCGGCGACGTCACCGAGCCCGCCGCCGGCGATCATTGCGGGACCACCCATGCCGAGCGAGGCACGCGGAGTGGCGACGATCAGGTCGGAGCACCCGGCGATGACGGCGTTGCCGGCGAAGCAGTTGTCCTCCACCACGGCGAGCCGCGGGGCGTTGCCCGACAAGCGCGCCCAGGCGGCGAAGGTCGTCACGTCGAGGGCCGAGACGAGCGGGATGTCGGTGTCGCCGGGGCGGCCGCCCCCGCCCGCCGTGAAGAAGACCGTCGGCAGACGAAGGCGACCGATGACGTCGAGGAGGCGATCGGTCTTGCGGTGTCCGCGCATGCCCTGGGTGCCGGCCATCACGAGGTAGTCGTAGGAGAGCACCGCGACCTGACGCCCTTCGATGGTCGCGAGCCCGCCCACGATGCCGTCGGCGGCGGTGCGGTCGAGCAGGTCGTCGTCGGTGCGCTTGTCCGACTGCGCGGCGGTGACGAAGCGGCCGTACTCGACCAAGCTGCCCTCGTCGACGAGGGCAGCGATCTGCTCGCGGGCGGTGCGGCCGCCGCGTGCGTGCAGCTTGGCCACGGCCTCGGGACGGGCGGCGTCCTCGGTCAGGGCGCGCCGGGCGAGCACCTCGAGCAGCTCTGGGCGGATCTGCGATGACATGGGCGCGAGTGTAGGGAGGGGAGCGGGCGGGCCTGTGGACGACCGGTTGCGGCGCGTGCCTGCTGAGTCGAGCCTCGTGACATGTCGGTGGTCGAAGAGCTGGAGCGGCTCGGTGGGGTGGCTCGCCGGAGCGCCCTGCTCAGGCGGGTCGAGCGGGCGGATCTCGAGCGGGCCATCGCAGTGGGCGACATCATCCGCATCGGACGTGGCCGCTACTCGCTGCCCGGTGCTGACGACGCCGTGCAGGCGGCGGTCGCGTGCGGCGGCGTGGTCGGACTCGTCGACGCGGCGCTCCATCACGGCTGGGCGGTGAAGGCAGTTCCGCGAGTCCCTCACGTGGTCGTCAGCCGCGGGCGGCGGGTCCCGTCCTCCGTCTCGGCCGTGATCCTTCGCGCCGAGCTCGGCCCGGCCCAGGTGGACGGCCACTGGACAGCAGTCGAGACCACGCTCGAGCACTGTCTGCGCCACCTGCCGTTCGACGAGGCGCTCTGCATCGCCGACTCGGCGCTTCGCGAGGGCGTCGGCCGCGACGTCCTGGATCGCCTCGCGGAGCGGGCGAAGGGGCCCGGGTCGGCGCAGCTCCGGCGGGTGGCGGCGCAGGCGTCCGCGCTGGCGGCCAACCCGTTCGAGTCGTCCGCGCGGGTGATCGGGCTCGGGGTGCCCGGGCTCTCGCTCGTGCCACAGGTGCGGCTTCCCGGGCTGCCCTACCGGGTCGACCTGGCCGACGAGCGGCTGCGGATCGCGGTCGAGTGTGACTCCTTCGAGTGGCACGGCAAGAGGTCTGCCCTCGAGCGTGATGCGCGTCGCTACAACGCGATGGTGCTCGAGGGCTGGATCGTCCTGAGGCTCTGCTACCACGACGTCATGCACGACCCCGATGCCGTGCGCGCGACGCTCCTGGCGGCGGTGGCTCTCGCCGAACTGCTGAACAAAGCCACCCGTCGGGCCGGTCCTGCCGCCTGAGCACTGCCCTTCGGCAGCCGATTGTTCAGAAGTTCGGCACGAACAGGGCCTCGGAGCGGTGACCCATGGCGTTGAAGGCGTCGATGGGGGCGCCCGTAGGCTCGACCGGTGACCCCCAACGCCACCGCCACCGCTGTTGAGCTCGACCTCGCCGACCCGCTAGCCGCCCACCGCGACCTCTTCGTCGGCACCGAGACCCCGGTGGTCTACCTCGACGGCAACTCGCTCGGCCGCCCGCTGCGCGCAACCGCCGGTCGCCTGAGCACCTTCGTCGAGGAGGAGTGGGCCGGGCGGTTGATCCGCGGCTGGGACGAGCGCTGGATGGACCTGCCCGAGGTCCTCGGCGACGCGATCGGCGCCCAGTGCCTGGGCGCCTCGACGGGACAGACGATCGTCGGCGACTCCACCACGGTGCTGCTCTACAAGCTGATGCGTGCCGCGGTGTCGCTGCAGGCCTCCGACGCCGGTCGCACCGAGATCGTGATGGACCGCGACAACTTCCCGACCGACCGCTACGTCGCCGAGGGCGTCGCCGAGGAGCGCGGGCTGAGCCTGCGCTGGATCGACGTCGACCCCGATGCCGGGGTGACGGCGGAGCTGCTGGCCGAGGCCGTGGGGGAGCGGACCGCGCTGGTCGCGCTGAGCCACGTCGCCTACCGCTCGGCCTGGATCGCCGACGGCGCGGAGCTGACCCGGATCGCCCACGACGCGGGCGCGCTGGTGCTCTGGGACCTCTCCCACTCGGTCGGCTCGGTGCGGGTCGCGCTCGACGACTGGGACGCCGACTTCGCCGTCGGCTGCACCTACAAGTACCTCAACGGCGGGCCCGGCGCTCCCGCCTTCGCCTACGTGGCCGAGCGACTGCTCGATGACGT
>NZ_JAXMNS010000429.1:0-3130 GCF_034670285.1 Nocardioides sp.
GTCGGCGATGCCGAAGGTGCTGTGGCAAGAGCCCGATGACGTCGTCCGCGAGGCATGGGCCGCGGTCAATGCCGGCAAGCCTGTCTGTGTCCCCGGCGCGGTCAACAAGGTGCTCGCCGGAGCTATGCGCCCGATCCCCCGTTCGCTGCAATACCGCCTCGGTCGCGACCACAACCCGTTCGCGCACTGACAACCACCCGCCAGCCACCAGCACCTACGCAATCACCAAGGACTCCGATGACCGACGCTGCCCCGCTGCCCTTCACCAGCCACACCGACTCCTTCCCTTCGCACGGGGTCTCCTGCGCCGCGACGGTGTACCGGCCGACCTCCACCACGGGGGCCACCACGCCCGTGATCGTGATGGCCCACGGCTTCGGTGCCGTCCGCGCCCTGCGCCTACCCGCCTACGCCGAACGCTTCGCCGCAGCGGGCTACACCGTCGTCACCTTCGACTACCGCGGCTTCGGCGACAGTGCAGGTACCCCACGTCAGGTCCTCGACATCTCCATGCAGCACCAGGACTGGGCCGCAGCCCTCGACTACGCCCGCCGCCTCTACGGCGTCGACCCTGCACGAGTCGTGGCCTGGGGACCCTCGTTCGCCGGCGGTCACGTCCTGACCCTCGCGGGTCGCGGCGAACCACTGGCCGCCGTCATCGCCCAGGTCCCGCACGTCAGCGGGCCCGCCGCAGCAAGAGCCACCGGGATCGCTGCCGCAGCCCGGCTCGCACCCCACGCAGTCCGTGACCAGGTGCGAGCGTTGCTCGGGCGCACCCCGATCTACATCCCGGCCGCTGGGGTGCCCGGCTCAACGGCAGCGATGACCTCACCCGATGCCGTCCCAGGCGCGGACCGACTCAAGGCCGACTCGGGCCTTGAGTCCGGCGACTTCCGCGAAGACGTCGCCGCCCGCATCATCCTCAAGATCGGTACCTACTCCCCGCACCGGATCGCCAACAAGATCACCTGCCCGGTCCTCTTCCAGATCGCCGAACGCGACGCCATCACACCCGCCCGGATCGCCAGGAGAGCCGCAGCGAAGATCGACGGATCGACGGTCCACACCTACGACTGCGGGCACTTCGACCCCTATGTCGAACCCACCTTCAGCACCGTCGTCGCAGATCAACTCGCCTTCCTCGCCAAGCACGTGCCCACACAATGAGCAGGCGGGCGCGATCCGCCCGATCATGCCGCGATCGTGCGCGTGCGTGGGTGTCAGGCCCCACGGAGGCCTTGGCTGCACCACGACGACGATGGGCCCCATCATCAGCGACGCGGGCCCATCGGTGAAGGTCAGCTGGTCTCGGGGAACTTCACGCCGGTGTTGGCGTGGCACCGGTACCCATTTACGTGCTTTGCCAGGTACTGCTGGTGCTGGTCCTCGGCGTAGTAGTACGTCGGCACCTCACGGATCTCGGTCGTGATCTCGCCCAACCCACGACGGTCGAGCTCGTCGCCGTACACCTTCGTCAGCTCGCGCGCGGTCTGCTCCTGCTCGGGGGAGGTGAAGTAGATGGCCGAGCGGTACTGCGTGCCGACGTCGTTGCCCTGGCGCATGCCCTGGGTCGGGTCGTGGACCTCGAAGAACGCCTTGACCAGGTCGGCGAACGACACGACGGCGGGGTCGAAGACCACGCGCACGGCCTCGGTGTGGTTGGTGCGCCCCGAGCAGACCTCCTCGTAGGAGGGGTTGGGGGTGGTGCCGCCGGCGTAGCCGACCGACGTC
Organism: Nocardioides sp.; assembly: GCF_034670285.1. Classification (GTDB taxonomy): domain Bacteria; phylum Actinomycetota; class Actinomycetes; order Propionibacteriales; family Nocardioidaceae; genus Nocardioides. Next base: position 1,732 of record NZ_JAXMNS010000429.1, read on the forward strand.
GACCAGACGCCGGGCACCTGCCAGAAGATCTCCTCGGCACCCCAGAAGCAGCCGAGGCCGAAGACGGCGACGTCGTAGCCGTCGGGGGCGGTGTCGGTGAGCACGGGCGCGTCGAGCACGACGTGCTTGTCGGCGAGGTGGAAGGGTCGCTCGCTGCGGCCGGGGAGGGCCTTGTCGGCCTCGATCAGCTCGGACTTGCGGGTGAAGAACACGAGTGCCTCCTCAGGCGTTGCACGTCGGGCCCGATCAGGGCCGCGCAGGGTTCGCGGGGGTTCACCCCGTACAACCACGACGCTAGCCGGTTCGTTCCAGCAGAGGTCTTACGAAGGGGTGACGTGAGCACGCGCACCGCAGCCGGTCGTGGGTAGTCTCGCCGGGTGAGCGACCACACGCAGGACCACCAGGCCATGATCAACAAGGCAGGTTTCGAGACGCGTGCGATCCACGCCGGCTACGAGCCCGACCCGACCACCGGCGCCGTGATCCCGCCGATCTACGCCACCTCGACCTACAAGCAGGACGGCGTCGGCGGGCTGCGAGGCGGCTACGAGTACAGCCGCTCGGCCAACCCGACCCGCACCGCCCTCGAGGGCAACCTCGCGGCGCTGGAGCAGGGCGAGCGCGCCTTCGCGTTCGCCTCCGGTCTCGCCGCCGAGGACACCCTGGTGCGCAGCGTGTGCCGTCCCGGCGACCACGTGGTCATCCCCGACGACGCCTACGGCGGCACGTTCCGTCTCTTCGACAAGGTCGAGCAGGCCTGGGGCGTCGAGCACACCCCGGCCCCGGTCAGCGACATCGGCGCCGTGAGCGCCGCCATCCGCCCCGGGCAGACCAAGCTGGTGTGGCTCGAGACGCCCACCAACCCGCTGCTCAACATCGGTGACATCGAGGCGCTCGCGGCCGTCGCCCACGATGCCGGCGCGCTGCTGGTCGTCGACAACACCTTCGCCTCGCCCTACCTCCAGCAGCCCCTCACGTTGGGAGCCGACGTCGTCGTGCACTCCACGACCAAGTACGTCGGCGGGCACTCCGACGTCGTCGGTGGCGCCCTCGTCGTGCGCGACCACGAGCTCGCCGAGAAGATCGGCTTCCACCAGAACGCCATCGGCGCGGTGTCGGGGCCCTTCGACTCCTTCCTCACCCTGCGCGGCATCAAGACCCTCGGGGTGCGCATGGATCGCCACTGCGACAACGCCGAGAAGGTCGTGCAGTTCCTCGCCGAGGACAAGCGCGTCGACTCCGTCATCTACCCCGGCCTCATCGAGCACCCGGGCCACGACATCGCGCGTCGCCAGATGAAGAGGTACGGCGGGATGATCTCGTTCCGCGTCAGTGGCGGCGAGTCGCAGGCTCTGGCCGTCTGCGAGCGCACCCAGGTCTTCACCCTCGGTGAGTCCCT
>NZ_JAXMNS010000430.1:0-3128 GCF_034670285.1 Nocardioides sp.
CGAACGCCGCCTCGCAGTCGCCGTCGCGAGCGGCGTCGTAGAACGCCGAGACCGTCTCGGCCGGGTCGTCGGACGACGCCCCTCCACCGCCCCCGAGGACCATCACGAGGAGCACGATCAGGACGCCGAGACCGACCAGACCTCCGAGGATGCCCAGCAGGAGCGGCTTGTTGGGGCCGGTCGAGGTGGCCGCTGCGGGTGCCGCTGCCTCACTCGGGGGCGGGTAGGCCGCGTAGCCCTCCGGAGGAGTGCTGGGCGGCGGGCCCGTCGGCATCGCCACGGTCGGCTCCGGGGCTGCCGGGGGCTGACCGACCGGCCCCCACTGGGTGCCGTCCCACCACCGCTGACCGCCCTCGCGATCGGGATACCACCCTGCCGGGGTGCCGCTACCGGAGTCGCTCATCGGATCTCACGCTTTCAGAGGAGGTCACATGCTCAGCCGGCCAGCGCCTCGAGCGCGGCTTGGAATCGTTCGGTCGCGTCGTTCGTACCCTCAGGAGCGTAGTAGGAAACCAGGGTGCCCGAGAAGTACGCCGAACGATCCTCCTCGAGGTCCGCGTCGTGGAAGATCGTCGGCTCGCTCTGGGCGAAGAGGATCGCGGAGTCGAGGTCGGCGAACCCGAGCACGACGTAGCGGCCGCCCTCGCTGTCGCCGTCGGCGTCGGTCTCCGTCGCGTTGCCGACGAGGAAGAGCAGGCCGGCGACCTGCGTGGGGTCGAGCGCCAGCACGGCGTCCTGCACCGGGTTCGGCACCAGGGAGAGCTCAGCAGCGAACAGGCGCTCCTCGCCCAGGGCGTCGACGACGTCGCGGGGTGCCGCAGCAGCCGGTCGGTCCGGGGAGACCAGGGCGATGCCGCGCTCAGCAAGCACCGCCGGTGCCCCGGCTTGCAGCGCGGAGTAGGTGCCGTCGTCGACCGGGCCGGACTCTCCCCCGCACGCGCCGAGGGTCAGCGCGAGCACTCCGAAGAGTGCTCCGGCCAGGGCGGTACGGCGTGCGGTGCGCATGCGCGGAGTCTCCCAGACAGCGCGGCGCCCCCGTCGGGGTGACCTCAGCCCGCGGGCGAGTCCACGGGAGCCACGTCGACCGAGACCCGCATCGTCGACCGCTTGGCCTCGGTGAAGATGACGCCCTTGAGCGGCGGGACGTCGCCGTAGTCGCGGCCCCAGGCGACCGTGATGTAGCGGTCGCCGGCCCACTGGTCGTTGGTCGGGTCGAGGGCGAGCCACTCCTCGCCGCCCAGCCAGACCTCCACCCAGGCGTGCGAGGCGTCCGCACCGACCACGCGCTCCTTGCCGGGCGGTGGGTAGGTGGCGAGGTAGCCGCTGACGTAGCGCGCCGCGACGCCGCACGAGCGCAGGCAGGAGAGCATCAGGTGGGCGAAGTCCTGACAGACCCCGGCCCGCTTGTCGAGGATGTGCTGGACGGTCGAGGTGACGGTCGTGGCCGTCTTGTCGTAGTCGAAGTCGGCGTGCACCCGGCGCATCAGCTCGGTCACCGCCTCGCCGATCGGCCGACCCGGCGTCAACGACGCGGCGGCGTACTCGCGCGCCGCCGGGACCTGCTCGACCAGACGTGAGGCGAGCGCGAAGTCGGCCGCCCGCCAGGCCCCCGGCTGAGCCGGGTCGCGCAACGGCAGCAGCGTCTCCCACGCACGGTTCAGCGCCTCGTCGGTATGCACCGGGTCGAGCGACTCGACGCTGCTGACGCCCTCGACGACCAGCTGCTGGTGCGGCTCGGTCACCTGGAAGTAGGTCACCCGGTTGCCGTAGTAGTCGAGGTCGGAGGAGGAGTCGACCGGGGTCGGCGTCACGGTGACGTCGTAGGACGACACCACCTGCGAGGGTCGGGAGCGCGGCACGAGATAGGCCAGACCGAGGCTGTCGCTGACGGCGTCGTCGTAGGTGTAGGTGGTGACGTGGCGCACGACGTACTTCATGGGTGCGACCTGACGACAGCCTCGCCGGGCTGCGCCGCGGTGGGCGGCACGGACGGCGAGAAGGAGTCGACCAGCGGCAGCCCGGCGATCAGGCGCGGGGCCGGACCACTGGTGTGGTGCAGCTCGGTGATCGCCTCACCGAGGCGCTTGAGCTGCTCCACGGTCTGGGCGAGGTAGTTCTCCAGGTTGGGTCGGCCCACTCCCCCGATCGCCACGAGGGTGGCGATGTCGGTCTCCGCGAGCGCTTCCTGCATGTCGGTGACCAGTCGCTCGGGCCGGCTCGAACCGGTCGAGGCCGGGAGCGCGGCGAGATGGGTGGCGAGCTCGTCGAGCACGAAGGCGAGCGAGCGCGGGTTGAGGGTGTCCTCGAGGAGCAGCTCGAGCACCCCGCCGGGACGGACGTAGCCGCGGTAGCGGCGACGGTGCGTCACCGAGCTCTCGGCGGCGACGAGGACGGCGTTGAGCACCTCGCGGTCGACGTCGATCCCGCGACGCACGGTCGTGGTGGCGGCGAGCAGCTGGCAGAGCTGGAAGGCCCGCTCCAACGCACGGCCGGCGGCGATCATGTGCCAGCCCTCGTCGCGGATCATGCTGGCGGTGACGCCGTGCAGCGCGAGGACCCCGGTGAGCATGCGTCCGGCCGACTCGGTGATCTGCTGGCTGTGGTGGCTCTCCCGCAACGAGGCTGCGGCCCGCTCGGTGGCACCGAAGGTGCGCCACACGTCGCGCGAGAGCTGGTCACGCACGCCGGACACGGCCTCGCGCAGACCCTCGACCCCGTGGGCGACCGAGCCACGACGCCCCACGTCGAGGAGCACCGAGCGGAACTCCTCGTCGAGGTCGGCGTGCCTGCGTCCGGCGAGGCGTCGTACGGCACCCATCATCACGTCGAGACCGGCGCCGCCGGTCGAGCGAGGGCGGGTCTGGAACTCCTCGGCCAGCGCGTGCGAGGAGATGACCAGCCGGAGCAGGTCCTCCACGCGCTCGGCGTAGCGGCCGACCCAGAACATGTCCTCGAGGATGCGGGGCACCGTGCCGGTCGAGGACCGCACGCTGGTCATGGGCAGGACGTCGGGCAGGCCCTGGTCGGCGTCGGTGGCGTTCTCCTTGAGCACCCACAGGTCCTTGCTGGCCCCGGGGCGTCCAGCAGCCTCGTCCTCGACGATGCTGACGAGTCCGCCGACGAGCTTG
>NZ_JAXMNS010000431.1:0-3114 GCF_034670285.1 Nocardioides sp.
CCAGCGCGAGCGTTGGCTCGACGCCACCGGCTCGATCAACCCGGCTCGCGTCGTCCTGGGCGACGGCGGCTGGGCCTCCTACGCGCGGCTCGGGCTCGGCGTCCTGCTCGTCACCGCGTCGTTCGGGCTCTTCGCGCTGCGGGGAGGCTCACTGGCGCTGGCCCGCGACGTCGCTCTCGCCGGGCTCGTCGGGGTGGTCGGGCTCGGACTCGTGGCCGTGCCGTGGTTGTTCCGCCTGGCCACCGAGCTCACTGCCGAGCGCGCCGAGCGTGTGCGCACCCAGGAGCGCGCCGACGTCGCGGCGCACCTGCACGACTCCGTGCTCCAGACCCTGGCCCTGATCCAGAAGAACGCCGGCGACGCGACCGCGGTGGCGCGGCTGGCGCGAGCCCAGGAGCGCGACCTGCGCTCGTGGCTGTACGTCGGGGAGTCGGCCGACGAGTCGACGCTCGCCAACGCGTTGCGCCAGGTCGCTGCCGAGGTCGAGGACGCCCACGGCGTCTCGGTGGACGTCGTGACCGTCGGCGACGTCGACCTCGACGACGAGCTCCGCGTGATCGTGGCCGCCACCCGGGAATCGCTGACCAACGCCGCCAAGCATGCCGGGGTGGCTCAGGTCGACGTCTACGCCGAGATCGGGCACGTCGGCGTCGACGTCTTCGTGCGCGACCGCGGGTGCGGGTTCGTGCTCGAGGAGACTCCGGACGACCGCTACGGCGTGCGCCACAGCATCATCGACCGGATGGTGCGCCACGGCGGCCGGGCCGAGATCCGCACGGCCCCCGGCGAGGGCACCGAGGTGCGCCTGCACCTCTCGATCGACCACCAGCACGAGGAAGCCACCGATGCCTGAGCCTGAGATCCCCACCGCGGAGAGCAGCGTCGTGCGCGTGGTCGTCGTCGACGACCACGCGATGTTCCGACGCGGGGTGCGTGCCGAGCTGGAGGCGTCGGGGGCCGGCGAGGTCGAGGTCCTGGCCGAGGCCGCCGACGTCGACGAGGCCGTCGCGGCCGTCGCCCGGCACCGGCCGGACGTCGTCCTGCTCGACGTGCACCTGCCCGGCGGCGGCGGTGTCGAGGTGATGCGGCGCGGCGCTGCCGACGAGGTCACCACCCGTTACCTGGCCCTGTCGGTCTCCGACGCCGCCGAGGACGTCATCGGCACCATCCGCGGTGGAGCGCGGGGCTACGTCACCAAGACGATCACCGGACCCGAGCTGGTCTCGGCGATCCGCCGCGTGGCCGAGGGGGACGCTGTCTTCTCGCCGAGGCTGGCGGGATTCGTCCTCGACGCCTTCGCCGGCACCATCGAGCCTGCCGCGATCGACGAGGACCTGGATCGCCTGACCGAGCGGGAGCGCGAGGTGATGCGACTGATCGCGCGCGGCTACGCCTACAAGGAGGTCGCCAAGGAGCTCTTCATCTCGATCAAGACGGTCGAGACCCACATGTCGTCGGTGCTGCGCAAGCTCCAGCTCTCCTCGCGTCACGAGCTCACCCGCTGGGCCTCCGACCGGCGACTGCTCTAGATGGGGTTCCGCTCCTGGTGCGGCCTGCTGGCGGCGGCGGTGCTGTTCTCCGGCTGCTCCCAGTCGGCGGCGCCCACTCCGACGCCTGGCATGTCGACTGCTCCAACGGTGGCCACGGCCGCCCCGACCCCGACGCCCGAACCCACGCCGTCGTACTCGACCTGGCCCCTGGGGGAGCGCGCTCTCCCGCTGCGTCCCGACGGCTTCGGGGAGATCAGGGCCACCCCTCCCTCGCTGCGCGAACGGCGCTACCCGACCGTCGACCTGCTCGCGCCGCCGGCCGACGGGCGCTTCTCGTCGTCGATCGGTCCGGTCACCGACGAGATCCTCGAGCAGATGGGGGAGACCTACCAGCCCGGCTGCCCCGTCACCCCGGAGGACCTGCGCTACGTGCAGGTCGTCTTCCGGGGCTTCGACGGAGCCGCCCACACCGGCGAGCTCGTGGTGGCGGCCTCCGAGGCCGCTGGCATCGTGTCGGTCTTCCGCACGCTCTTCCGGCTCGACTTCCCGATCGAGGAGATGCGGTTGATCACGACCGCCGACCTGGAGGCGCCCGCCACCGGTGACGGCAACAACACCGCGGCCTTCATCTGCCGACCGACCCGCGGCCAGGCCTCGCTGCTGTCGGCGCACGCCTACGGGCTGGCTCTCGACGTCAACCCGTTCCTCAACCCCTACGCCAAGGACGACGTCGTCCTGCCGGAGCGGGCGAGCAGCTATCTCGACCGGGACCGGGTGCGACCAGGGATGATCGAGGCGGACGGCCCGGTGGTGCGTGCCTTCGCCCGGATCGGGTGGTCGTGGGGCGGCGACTTCAGGACGCTCGAGGACTACCAGCACTTCTCGGCCCTGGCGCGCTGATCCTCCCGGTCCGCGCAACCCGATAGCCTCCGGCCATGGAGACCCTGCGCCTGATCCTGCTGATCGTCCACATCCTCGGATTCGCTGCCCTCATCGGTGGCCTGCTGGTCCAGGCCGGGCCGGGGGAGAAGAAGATCAACTCCGCGATGCGTGACGGCGTCGGCACGGCCTTCGTCGCGGGCCTCGCGCTCGTCGGGGTCCTCGAGAGCGGCGACGACCCGGTCAACCACGCGAAGATCGGCGTCAAGCTGCTGATCGGGCTCGTCCTTCTCGTGCTGATCATGGCCAACAGCCGCAAGACCAGCATCCCGAAGGGCCTGTGGGCCGGGCTGCTGGGACTCACGATCCTCAACGTCTGCATCGCAGTGCTCTGGTCGCCCGTCCACACCTTCTGACCTGACTAGTGCCGCGAACCGCGCGCTTCGATCGCGGGGTGGGGCTCGAGCCGTACGAGCATCCGGCCGACCTCCGGGTCCCCAGCTGAGCCAGAAAATACTTGCCGTTCGAACATGTGTTCGATAGCATGTCTGCATGATGTTTGCCGGTTCGCTCGAGTCTCAGGAGGTCCGCCGCTTCCGCGACGGCCTCCTGGCTGCGGTGCGGCCGGTCGGTGACGAGGTGGTCGCGGATCGGGCGCGGGTGGACCTGATCGCGGAGCTGGAGCGGTTGAAGTCGGCGGCGTGTGCGATCCAGGCCGAGCTGGCCGTCGACCTCGACGCCTCGG
>NZ_JAXMNS010000432.1:0-3098 GCF_034670285.1 Nocardioides sp.
GAACCGCGCACGGCCGCTCTAGGGTGAGCCCATGTCACCCGGCCCCCTCATGATCATCGGCGGTGCGGAGGACAAGCTGCGCAAGCGCTCCATCCTCGCCGACTTCGTCACCGCCAGCGGCGGTGCCGACGCGCGCATCGCCGTCATCCCCACCGCCTCGGCACTCGGCGCCGAGGTCGTCTCGGTGTACGACGCGCTCTTCCGGCGCGAGGGCGCCGGCCACGTGGTGGCGGTGCGACCCGAGAACCGCGAGGAGGCGCACGACCCGGCCCTGGTCGCGCTGCTCGACGACGCGACCGGCATCTTCATGACCGGCGGCAACCAGCTCAAGCTCTCCTCGATCATCTCGGGCACGCCGGTGGGCGACGCGATCGTCGCCGCCCACGAGCGCGGCGCGGTGATCGCCGGCACCTCGGCGGGGGCCAGCATCCAGTCGAGCCACATGGTCGCCTTCGGCGGCCCGGGAGCCACCCCCAAGCAGCGGATGACGCAGGTCGCAGCAGGCCTGGGCCTGGTGCCGTCGTCGATCATCGACCAGCACTTCGACCAGCGGAACCGCTACGGGCGCCTGCTCATGATCGTGTCGCAGTCGCCGCAGCTGCTCGGCATCGGCGTCGACGAGGACACCGCTGCGGTCGTCGAGCACGTCACCGAGGCCGACGGCTCGGAGCACGAGATCCTTTCGGTCATCGGCAAGGGTGCCGTGACGATCTTCGACCCGGCACGCATCACGACGAACGCCTACGAGGCCAAGCGCTCGGCGCCCCTGCTCGCGAGCAACGTCGTCCTGCACGTGCTGCCCGAGGGCTCGTCGTTCGACCTCAGCACCCGCACGCTGGTGCCCCTGCGACCCGCCGTCGAGTCGACGGTGGCCGCCGAGCTCGCCGAGGCCGGTCGCGACCTGCGCCAGCAGGCCCGTGACATCGCCGCCGGTGACGCCTCACCGGCCACCCTGCGGCGCCGACTCGCCCGCCACCGACGCAAGCCCGACCAGATCGAAGCCGCACGCGACCCCCTGGCCGCCTCCGAGGACGGATTCCACTGATGACCGAACGCCCCACCCCTGACCTCACGATCCTCGAGACCCGCGTCTATCGCGGCGCCAACATCTGGTCCTACGACCGGGCGATCCATCTCGTCGTCGACCTCGGCTCCCTCGAGGAGTACCCGACCAACACGGTCCCGGGCTTCACCGAGCACCTGATCGCCATGCTGCCCGGCCTGCGCGAGCACTCCTGCTCCCGTGGCAAGCGCGGCGGCTTCGTCGAGCGCCTCAACGAGGGCACCTGGCTGGGCCACGTGGCCGAGCACTGTGCCCTGGCCCTCCAGCAGGTCGTCGGTCACGACGTACGGCGTGGCAAGACGCGCGGGGTCAAGGGCCGCACGGGCGTCTACAACGTGATCTTCGGCTACATGGACGAGCAGGTCGGCCTCGCCGCCGGTCGTCTCGCCGTCCGCCTGGTCAACCACCTCGTCGAGGCCGACCCGGAGTTCGACTGGGACACCGAGCTCGACGACTTCATCCGCCGCGCCCAGCGCACCGCCTTCGGTCCCTCCACGCAGGCGATCCTCGACGAGGCCGTCTCGCGCGACATCCCGTGGATCCGGCTCAACCAGCACTCGCTGGTGCAGCTCGGCCAGGGCGTCCACGCCAAGCGCATCCGCGCGACCATGACGTCCGAGACGTCCGCGATCGCGGTCGACATCGCCTCCGACAAGGACCTCACCACCCGTCTGCTCAGCGCCGCCGGCCTGCCCGTGCCCAAGCAGGACACGGTCCGCAGCGCCGACCAGGCCGTTCGTGCCGCCGAGCGGATCGGCTACCCGGTCGTCGTCAAGCCGCTCGACGGCAACCACGGCCGCGGAGTCTGCCTCGACCTGCAGAACGAGGACGACGTCCGCGCGGCCTTCCCGATCGCCGAGGAGCAGTCGCGCCGCGGCACGGTCATCGTCGAGTCGCTCATCGTGGGCAAGGACTACCGCTGCCTGATCATTGACGGCCGGGTCGCGGCCATCGCCGAGCGGGTGCCTGCTTCGGTGACCGGCGACGGCACCGCGACGATCGAGCAGCTCGTCGACACCGCGAACGCCGACCCGCGCCGCGGCGTCGGCCACGAGAAGGTGCTCACTCGCATCAAGGTCGACGAGGCCGCGATCGAGCTCGTGCGCGAGCAGGGTTTCGAGATGACCGACGTGGCCCCCGACGGCCAGGTCGTCAAGCTCGCCCTCACCGGCAACATGTCGACCGGCGGCATCTCCATCGACCGCACCTTCGAGGCGCACCCGGAGAACGTCGAGATCGCCGAGGAAGCCGCTCAGATGATCGGCCTCGACATCGCCGGCATCGACTTCATCTGTCCCGACATCACCGAGCCGGTGCGCGAGACCGGCGGCGCGATCTGTGAGATCAACGCAGCTCCGGGCTTCCGGATGCACACCCACCCGACGATCGGCGAGCCCCAGTTCATCGCCAAGCCGGTCGTCGACATGCTCTTCCCGCCCGGGGCCACCTCGCGCATCCCGATCGTCGCCGTCACCGGCACCAACGGCAAGACCACGACCTCGCGGATGATCAGCCACGTCTTCAAGGGCATGGGCCGCAAGGTCGGCATGACGTCCACCGACGGCGTCGTCATCGACGAGCGGCTGCTCATCCGGTCCGATGCCAGCGGCCCGCGCTCGGCGCGGATGGTCCTGCAGAACCCCCGCGTCGACTTCGCCGTGTTCGAGGTCGCCCGCGGCGGCATCCTGCGCGAGGGCCTGGGCTACGAGCGCAACGACGTCGCCGTCGTCCTCAACGTGCAGCCCGACCACCTCGGCATGCGCGGCATCGACACCGTCGAGCAGCTCGCCGACGTCAAGGCCGTGCTGGTCGAGGCCGTCCCGCGCGACGGACACGCCGTCCTCAACGCCGACGACCCGCTGGTGCGCGAGATGCGTCGCCGCTGCTCGGGCCAGGTCGTGTGGTTCTCGATGGAGGAGCCCGGCTCGGAGACCCGCGACATGATCGACGCCCACTGCCGCCGTGGCGGCAAGGCACTCGTGCTCAACCCCAGCGAGCGCGGCGAGATGATCGTCGTCAAGCACGGTCCGCGCGA
>NZ_JAXMNS010000433.1:0-3085 GCF_034670285.1 Nocardioides sp.
GCGCGGATGTCGAGCATCTCCAGGGTCGGGTTGGCGGGCGTCTCGACGAGCACCAGGGCGGTGTCGGGGCGCACGGTGGCGGCGATCTCGTCCTCGGTGCACCAGCTCACCTCGGTGCCGAGGAGGCCGGTGGAGAGCAGGTGGTCGGTGCCGCCGTACATCGGGCGGACGGCGACCACGTGGCGCTTGCCGGTCAGCATCGTGCGCGAGAGCACGGCCGCGGTCATCGCCGCCATGCCCGAGGCGAAGGCCACCGACTCCGGGGCGTGCTCGAGGGTGGCGAGCGCGCTCTCGAAGCGGGCGACCGTGGGGTTCCACAGCCGCTGGTAGACGTGGCCGCCGCCGGTCGGGTGGCCGCCGGTCGCCATCGACTCGTAGGACTCGCCGCCGGTCTCGAGGTCAGGCAGCGGGTTGGTGGAGGACAGGTCGAGCGGGAGTGCGTGCACGCCGAGGCCGGTGAGGTCGTCACGGCCGCTGTGCACGGCGATCGAGTCGGGTCGCAAGGTGGGTCGCATGGCACGATCCTCACTGATAGTGCCACTAGATCGACGTCTGCTTGTCGATAACGCAGCAACAGGAGACGATCACTGCAGAATCAGCAGCACGATCGCGAGAAGAGGGGGACATGTTGTCCGGATCACAACGGCCAGGTGCGGCCGCGCTCGACGGGCTCGACCTGGAGATCCTGCGGGCCCTCGGTGCCGACGGTCGGCTGACCAACAAGGCGCTGTCCGCGCGCCTCGGAGTGGCGGAGTCGACCTGTGCCTACCGGGTCCGCTCGCTGCGTGACCGCGGAGTCATCGTCGGCACCAGCGTGCAGGTGCAGGTCGCCGCTTTGGGCTTCCCGCTGCAGGCCGTCATCAAGGTGCGCCTCGGCAGCCACGACCACCAGCACGTGACGAGTCTCTACGACTCGCTCGTCCAGGTGCCTGGCGTGCTCCAGGCGCTGCACGTGGCGGGTGAGGACGACTTCCACCTGCTGGTGGCGGTCGCCGACCCCGAGGCGCTGCGTGACCTGGTGCTCGAGCACGTCACCGTCCACCCCGTGGTGCGCTCCACCGAGACCCAGCTGGTCTTCGAGCGCCGCAAGGGTCGTGGCGTGCTCTGACCTGACGGTTCACAGGCACCTGCCACGATGGTGCACGTGACGCACTTCTACCGCCCGGCTGAGGGCCACGGGCTGCCCCACGACCCCTTCAACGCGATCGTCGGGCCGCGACCGATCGGGTGGATCAGCAGCCTGGGCGCTGACGGCAGCCGCAACCTGGCGCCGTACAGCTTCTTCAACGCGTTCAACTACACCCCGCCGATCGTCGGGTTCTCCTCGATCGGGCACAAGGACACCGTCGCCAACCTCGAGGCGACCGGTGAGTTCGTGTGGAACCTCGTCACCCGCGACCTGGCCGAGGCGATGAACCAGACCGCGACCGCGCAGCGCGTCGACGAGTGGGAGCGCTCCGGGCTCGAGCCGGCCGAGTCGACGGTGGTGAAGCCGCCGCGCGTGGCGGCGTCGCCGGTGAGCTTCGAGTGCGTGGTGACGCAGATCGTGAGGCTGCAGGACCAGGCCGGCGGCGAGGTCGACAGCTGGATGACGTTCGGCGAGGTGGTCGGGGTGCACATCGACGAGCAGTTCCTCGTCGACGGCATCTACGACACCGCGGCCCCGCGCCCGGTGATGCGCGGCGGCGGCCCGTCGGCGTACTACGAGGTGGGCGAGCGCTTCGACCTCGGCCGGCCCCAGTAGACGTTCCGGAGGCTGAGCAGCGAGCGCCAGCGAGCGTCGACGAAGCCCGGTGACCGTGGCTGCGGTCGTCGCTCGGCTCGCCGGGTCTCGTCGACGGCCTCGTTCCTCGGCCTGCTCGACCTCCGGCAGGAATACCGGGTGCGCCGCCGTGGGCCGGTAGCGGACAATGCTCTCCCGTGGGACATGTGGACGTGGCAGGCATCAGGTACGAGCTTCCGGACGGGCGGTTGCTGCTGGACGACGTCTCGTTCCGGGTGGGTGACGGGGCCAAGGTCGCGCTGGTCGGTGCCAACGGCGCCGGCAAGACGACGCTCTTCCGGATCATCTCCGGCGACCTGACCCCGCACGGCGGCGCAGTCACCCGCAGCGGCGGGCTCGGCATCATGCGCCAGGACGTGAAGGCCGGGCTTTCGACGAGCTCAACCTCCGGCGAGGCGGCTCACCCGACGGTCGCCGACCTGCTGCTGAGCGTCTCCCCGGCGCGCATCCGTGACGCCGCCCGCGCCGTGGAGGCCTGCGAGCTCGCGCTGATGGAGACCGACGACGAGAAGACCCAGATGAAGTACGCCGAGGCGCTGCACGAGTACGCCGACGCCGGCGGCTACGACCTCGAGGTCACCTGGGACGTCTGCACCATGAAGTCGCTCGCGCTCTCCTACGACCGCGCGAAGTATCGCGAGCTGCGCACGCTCAGCGGCGGCGAGCAGAAGCGCACCGTGCTGGAGTACCTCCTGGCCGGACCCGACGAGGTGCTGCTGCTCGACGAGCCCGACAACTACCTCGACGTCCCCGGCAAGATCTGGCTCGAGGAGAAGATCCGGGCCAGCGACAAGACCATCGTCTTCATCTCCCACGACCGCGAGCTGCTGGCCAACACCGCCACCCGCGTCGTCACCGTCGAGCTCGGCGCCGGCGGCACGGGCAACAAGGTCTGGACCCATCCGGGCGACTACACGAGCTATCACGAGGCCCGCCAGGACCGCTTCGCCCGCTTCGAGGAGCTGCGGCGCCGCTGGGACGAGGAGCACGCGAAGATCAAGGCGCTCGTGCTGCGACTGAAAATCAAGTCGGAGTACAACGACGGGATGTCGAGCCAGTACCGCGCCGCGCAGACTCGTCTGCGCAAGTTCGAGGAGGCGGGTCCGCCGACCGAGCAGCCGCGCGAGCAGCAGGTCAACATGCGCCTCAAGGGCGGTCGCACCGGCAAGCGCGCGGTGGTCTGCACCGACCTCGAGCTGCGCGGGCTGATGCGCCCCTTCGACCTCGAGGTCTGGTACGGCGAACGGGTCGCCGTCCTGGGCTCCAACGGCTCGGGCAAGTCGCACTTCCTGCGGCTGCTGG
>NZ_JAXMNS010000434.1:0-3079 GCF_034670285.1 Nocardioides sp.
CGTGCCCGTGCCATCGACGGCTACGACGAAGTCGCCACCGAAGACGGGCAGGTCGGCCAGGGTGCGCTTGTAGGTGACGTAGAAGGTGCCCTTGGTGCCGGGGACGACGGCCGCGCGACGGATGGTGTCGTCGCCGCTCCGACGGCTCGCGGGGCGGTCCGCGAGGAAGGCGTTGGCGGCCTCGACGGCGTCCTTCTTGCCCGCCTCCTGCTCGACCGGTCGGCCGCGGTCGCTCGCCATGCCCTGCTGACCTTGGGCCGACGAGGACGAGGGGGCAGTGCCGAGGGCGAGGGCGCCGGACAGCGCGGTGGCCAGGGCCGCCCCGAGCAGGTTTCTGGATCTCATGGGATCTCCTGAGTGTTCCGAGTGGGATGAGGGGTCACGGGCCCCCAGCCGGCCGGGTGGGGCCAGCAGGACGCCGTCCTTGGAACCTAGGCACCCTCGCGCCCCGTGGTTAGGGGGGAATCCCTTGACTCCCCGCACAGTGCCGCCTGTCGGCGCCGACTCGACGTGAAGCCGTGACGTGGGCGTGGGTCAGTCCGGGTCAGCCTGCGTCAGCCTGGGTCAGCCTGGGTGAGGGTGGGGGCGAGCAGAGCGGCGAGGCGCGTTCGGGAGCCGACGTCGAGCTTGCGATAGACACGGGTGAGGGTGGCCTCGACGGTCTTGACCGAGACGAAGGTCCGTTCGGCGATCTCGCGGTTGCTCGCCCCCGAGGCAACCGCACGGGCGACTCGCGCCTCCGACTCGGTGAGTGGAGCGAGGAGCGAGGCTGCCTGGAGGGACACACCCCCCGGACCCGAGGCGACCGGGTGGCCGTCCGGCCCGCGAGTCGGAGACAGCTCGGCCTGCACCTGGGCGACCCAGGCCGTGGCGCCGAGCGAGGCGAACAACGCGTGCGCCTCCTGCAGGGTCGCCCTGGACGCCGCAGCGCGGCGCCGCCGGCGCTCGAGGTGGGCCCGGGTGATGAGGGTGCGGCCCTGCTCGACCCGCAGGCCCAGGTCGGCGGCGATCTTGCTCGAGCGTTCCAACAGCTGTTCGGCGGCGTCGAGGTCACCGCGGGCCAGAGCGAGCTCGGCCTCAGCACGGTCGAGGGCAGCGATCACGCCCGACGTCCCGCCGTGAGCAGCGCGACGATCGACGGCGTACCGCGAGTCGACGAGCAGGTCGGCGGCCTCCCTCAGACGCCCGAGCGCCACCAGCGCCGTGACGAGGTCGGCGTGCCAGCGATTGACCGTGGGGTCCCCGAAGCCACCGTCCTGCTCGATCACGCGAACCCGCTCGAGCGCGCTCACCGCCCCGCGGGCATCGCCCGTTCGCAGCAGTGCGTGCCCGAGCACGATCAGGTGACGCTGGAGGTAGCGGATGTCACCGGCGGCCCCCGCCACCTCCGCCCCGCGCAGGGCGAGCGTCCGGGCACGGGCCAGGTCGCCCACCAGCAGCTCGGCCTGCGCGCTGATGAACCACGCAGCGTGAGCGTCGATGTCGAACTCCGCCCCGACGGCCGCGGCCCGGGCGGCGTACGTGACCGCCTCGGCGCACCGTCCGGTGCGCGCGGCCACCTCGACCAGGCAGCGCAACACGTGGACATGGTCCATCCCGGCGCCGCGCTCGACCCGGCCGAGCATGGACAGGAAGGCCGTGCGTGCCTCCTCGAGCCGGTCGTCGTAGAACGCGAACCGGGCCGCCATGTAGCCGGGCGAGATGTGCAAGAAGCCGGTGGGCGTGGGCCCGGCGAGGCGCACCGCCCGGTCGAGGTACGCCGCGTGCTCCAGCCCGAGCCAGCGGCGCGACGCCACCAGGGTCGTCAGGGCGAGGGCGAGTGGCGCCTCTCCGGCCTCCGGGTCGAGCGCGGCTCGTCGCTCCAACAGCTCGACCGCACGCTCGGCAGCCTCGCTGGACGCCGCCGGCCGTGATTCCATCAGGGCGATCCGCGCGCGCTGGAGCAGGACCTGGGCGACCAGGTGGTCGTCGTCGCCCGCATCGTCCAGCGCCGCGGCGAGGACCTCGTCGAGAAGGGCGACGCCGTTGCCGGGCAGCTCCGGGATGGCCAGCCGCAACCGCACGCGGTGGCTCGGGCCGGGCCGGAGGTCGTCGAAGGCGTACGCCATCGCGCGCCGGACCAGCTCGACGTGATTGCCGGGCGCTGCGGTCTCCACGGCCTTCACCACCCACTCCAGGCGTTCATCGGTCAAGGACGACGGCGCTCGATCGACAGCAAGGAGGTAGAGCTCGGCACTGAGGTCGCGGCTACCTGGCCCGGCGACGTCGTCGGCCGCCGCAGCGAGAGCGTGGGCGAGCTCGGCGCAGGGTCGCGGGTCGCTGAGCGCGACGTGCCGCAGTCTCTCTGCCTCTGAGCCAGCCGACTCGGCGAGCTCGCGGTGCAGCTGAGCGCGGACCTCCGCGGGCACGAGATCAGTCACGACCCGACGCAGGACCGACGGTGTGAAGCGAAGCGCCCCGTCCGCGCAACCTGACTCCGCCGTCGTGTCGCCCGCAGCCAGCAGGCCGGCTCGTACGGCCCGCCGCGCCTCGTCAGCTGCGGCGAGGCGGCCGCTCCGCTCGAGCTGACGCACGGTGGGACGGTGCAGCAGCGCCGCGCTCGTCAACGCCTCGCGGGCAGGTCGGGGCAGCGCGCGGACCCGCTCGCCCAGGACATGGACGATGCTCGACGGCACCGGGGTGGGTGATCCCAGCACGGCTGGTCGTTGTCCGATCGCGCCGGCCATGGCGAGGGCTGCCGACGGGAGCCCTCCCGACTCGACGCTGATCCGCTGGGCGATGTCGGGGGTCAGTCCGAGGTCGCAGAGCAGGTCGACCAGATCCCCGGTCGCGAGCGCCTCGACGTCGAGGTGGTGGAGTCCACTGACGTCGACTCGGGCGCCCGCCTCGTCACCCGGGCCCTCCCCTGCCGTGTCGCCGAGCGTCGCGACGACCAGGAGGCGCCCCGTCAGGCGTCGACGGGCGTAACCGATCACCGCCGAGGACTCGACGTCGATCCACTGGACGTCGTCGATCAGCAGGACCACGCGTTCCTGGGCCGCCCAGTCACCCAGGAGCCGGTGCATCGCGGAGGCCAGGC
>NZ_JAXMNS010000435.1:0-3033 GCF_034670285.1 Nocardioides sp.
CGCGATCGTGAGGGCCTCCTCGACCCGGCCGAGGCGGTGGAGGTAGGGCTCGAGGGCGTCGGGCGCGGCCGGGACCGGTCCGAGCGCCGACAGGTCGGGTACGGCGTAGCGCGGCGCCGGGTCGACGGTGTCGACGCAGCGACGTACGAGGTCGCTCAGCGCAGCTGCACGTTCGGTGAGCGCCGCCAGCTGGGTGCGCGCCTCGGCGACCTGGGCACGGGCTCCGCGTCGGCGGGCGTTGCCCACGATGAGGTCGCGCTCGAACACCGCTGCGTCGTGCTCCAGCGGGCCGAGCACGCCGCCGACGTCAGCTCCACGCGCGGCGCGGGCGGCGGCGTCCTCGACCCGCGCCATCAGCCCGGCGAGCTGCTCGACCACCGCGTCTCGACCGAGCGCGGGCTCGAGCGCCACCTGATCGCGCAGCCGCTCGCACTGGGCGCGCAGGTCCTTGAGGCGTGCCGCCGCACGATCGGCGCCGGGGCTCAGCGCCAGCCGGGTGCGGAGCTGGGCGGCCAGGGCGTCGGAGAGCTTGCACGCCTCGGGCACGGTGACCGCCATGCTGGCGGTGTGGCCGGCTCCGGCCGCGCCGCCCACCCCGCCGGCCGCGTCGAGACGGCCCCAGATGAGAGCGGCGATGCGTTCGCGCTCCGGGCCGAGGATCCGTCCACCGTCGAAGACCGCCCACATCTGCTGGTAGCGGTCGGCGACGGCCTTCCACAGAGCCATCGAGAGGGCGATGTCGGCGCCGGTCTCGCGACCACGCCCCGTCGCCAGTGCCGCCGAGTCGAGCTGGTCGAGCTCGTGGCGGCGTCCGCGCACCCAGGCCTCGAGCCCTTCGAGGTACTCCTTGATCGCGAAGGGTTGCGGCGCCTTCCCCAGACCACCGGGGGCGGTCGGGGCGATCAGGCTCGGAGTCGTGGACAGCTCGGTCATCGCCCGTAGAGCGCCTGAGGCTGCTTGCCACTGACGCGGAGCGACGGACGGAGCCAGGTGTTGTAGGACTGCTGCCAGCGACCGTCGTCGCGCATGTCCTCGAGCACCACGTTGATCAGCCTCGCCAGGTCGACGTCGTCGCTGTTGACGCCGATGCCGTAAGGCTCCTCGGTCAGGAACGCCGTGTCGAGGACGACGGCGTACGGGTCCTGGGCGGCCAGCCCGGCGAGGACGAGGTCGTCGGTGCTGACGCCGTCGGCCTGACCGTTCTGGAAGAGCACCATGCAGGCGGAGTTGTCGCTGGCCGTGACCGGGACGGCGTCGGGCTGGATCTGCTGGATGTTGTTGATGCTCGTCGTGCCGGCCGGCGCACAGATGCGCTTGTCGGCGAGGTCGTCGATCGTGTCGATCCCGGAGTCGAGGCCCACGAGCACCTTCTGTCCGGCGTCGTAGTAGATCTGCGAGAACGCGATCTGCTCCCAGCGCGCGCAGTTGACGGTCATGTTGCGCGCCACGATGTCGATCGTGCCGTCCTGGAGCAGCGGGATCCGCTCGGCAGCGGTGATCACGCGCAGCTCGACGGTGCCGTCTGAGGTGCCAAAGATCTTCTCCGCGATCGCATCCACCATGTCGATGTCGAAGCCCTTGATCTGCCCGTCGCTGGGGTCACGGGCTGCGAGGAGGAAGGTGTCGGCCGCCACGCCCGCGACCAGACGGCCCCGGTCACGGATCTCCTGGACCTTCGCGCCCTCGAGGACGTTGCCCGCCGGCTGGTAGGAGCGCACCTGGGTGCCGTCGTTCTCGCACGTCGGCGCGGTGGTGCCGGACGACGTCGTGGCGGGCGTCTCGGGCTCGGGCACGGTGGTCTCGTCGTAGCCGCCGCACGCGGACAGGACGAGGACCAGCGCGAGCAGCGGCCCGGCGAGCGCGCGCCGCGTTCGTGAAGCAGAGCTGGAGGCCGTCATCACGCGTACTCCCGACGTCGCTGGTTGATGCCCCAGGTGGCGGCGGCCGCGGCGAGCAGCCCACCGAGGAGGGTCAGGACTGCCAGCACCACCGCGAGGTAGCCGCCGGCGCCGAAGGACGAGGTCGCCTCGGCCGCGGCCTCGTCGACCACCTGGATCGCGACCGCGTCGACCTGGTCGAGGGCCGCGGTCGGCGAGGTGTCGTCGGTGCTGGTGGCGAGTGCGACGGCGGCGTCCCAGTTGCCACGGTCGTCGAGACGGCGGATCTTGTCGTGCAGCGCGAGGTAGTCGCGCCAGCGCCCGAGCGTGTCGGGCGAGGCGTTGGAGGTGACGATCGCGGCGGCCTCGTCGAACAGCACCTCGTAGGCGGACCCGGACCCGCGGTTGATCAGGCCCTGGCTCTCCTGGGCCTTGGCGTCGTTGGCGGCCGTGCGGGCCGAGGCCTCCGCGACCGCGGTGGCATAGGGGCCGTCGCGGGTGGCCTCGTTGTCGCCGTTCTGGTCGGCGGCGTACAGGCTCACGATCAAGGTGAGCACCGCGACGCCGAGAGCGGCTCCGGCCACACCGACGTTGAACCGACGGTGGAAGCGTCGGGCGATCTCGCGGTTGACGAGATAGAGAGCCCCGACGGCCAGGAGCCCGATCCCGAACAACCAGTAGGGGTGCTGGCCGTCCATCTCCTCGAGGGCACGCTCGGAGTTGGCGTCGACGAGGGCCTCGACCATCGGCAGGGCGTCGGAGCGGAGCGCGTCGCCGGCGGAGTTGAGGTAGGCGATGCCGATGACGAAGTTCTGGCGGTTGTAGTCGCGTGCCTGCGCCACCGCAGTGGTGTAGGCGCGCACCTCGACATTGAGGTCGGCCAGCACCTGTCGGTCGGCCGGCTGGGCGTCGGCTGCGTCGGTGACGAGCCGCAGGACGTCGTCGATCGCCGCGTCGTAGGCCGCTCGCTGGTCGGCCGGCTCCAGACCGCCGACGAGGAAGGCCGTCGTCGCGATCGCGTCGGCTCGCAGCAGTGACGTCTGGATCTCCTGGACCCGCACGACCTGCTCGGTGTTGTCGGCCGCCCGACCGTTGGCCTGCCACGAGGTCACCTGCACCACCGCGGCGACGAGCCCGAAGAACACGCACGCCACGA
>NZ_JAXMNS010000436.1:0-3017 GCF_034670285.1 Nocardioides sp.
GCTCACCTTCGCGCGCACCTACGCCGGTGCTGCGCGCAGCGACGAGGCGCTCGCCGACCTCGAGGGTCTGCTCGACGGGTCGGTCGTGATCGACGGCCTCGCCGTCGACACCGACCTGCGCTGGACGTTCGTCACCGGCCTCGCGGCCCGTGGCCGCGCCGACGACGCGCGCATCGACGAGGAGCTCGCGCTCGACAACACGATCTCCGGCCAGGAGAACGCTGCCGCCGCGCGCGCCGCCATGCCGACCGTCGAGGCCAAGGAGCGCGCCTGGAAGCAGGCGATGCTCGACCCGACGACGCCCAACGAGACCGCGCGCAGCGTGGTGCTGAGCTTCATGCGCCACGACCAGGACGACGTCCTGGCGCCGTACGTCGATCGCTACCTCGACGCCGTCACCTCCACGTGGGAGACCCTGGGCGCCCACAAGGGCTCGGTGGCGCTGGAGTACATCTTCCCCAAGCCGCTCGCCTCTGCTGAGCTGCTGGAGAAGGTCGACGCCTGGCTCGCCACGGCCGAGGCCAACCCCGGTGCGATGCGCTACGTGCGCGAGGGCCGGGCCGAGGTCGCGCGCGCCCTGGCCGCCCAGGCCAAGGACGCCGAGTAACCCACCGCCTGTCGCTGAGTCGGCGCGTCTTCGCGCCGACTCGGCGTGAGGTCAGGACCCGGAGTGGAGGGTGTTCTCGGGGCGGGCGGCCTCAGCGAGCTGCTGGATGCCGCGGCGCAGTCCGCCGACCACATCGCCCTCGGCGAACGACGCCGCCATCGAGGCGACGGCGAGGTCGGCCTGGTGGTCGCCGAGCGAGCGTCGTACGTGACCGCCGGTGACGACCTCGATCGCTCGCTCCGCGGGGTCGACCATGATCAGGATGCTGCGTGAGGGCGCGACGAGCGAGTTGTGCAGGCTCGTCGCGAAGTCGTGGGGGTCGCCGTCACTGGTGCCGATGAACACCGAGAACTCCGCGCGGCACAGCTGCTCGGCCTTGCGCATCGCGAGGTCGAGCTCGGCACGCTGCGCGCCGGTGAGGGTGTGGTCGTGGATGCCGGACATGTCCGTGACCTACCAGCGACCGCTGGCGCCGCCGGCGGCCGAGGTCTCGCCGTCCGGGGCCGCGAGCTCACCAGAGGTGCGCGGGCCGCCGAGCCACTGGTCCTCGACGCCCTGCGAGCCAGGCGCGATGCTCTCGCCACGCACCATCGCCGGGAGGTAGGTCAGCACCGCGATGACCACGAAGAGCAGCAGCGGGATGCCGCCCAGCAGGAGCAGGGCGTTGAGGCCGTCGACCGGCTCCGTGGCCGGCCAGCCCTCGGCGGGCTCGGCCGAGGCGGGCCCGGCGAACATCAGCGTGGTCGCACCGGTCGCGGCAAGAGCAACGGACACGGTGGCGAGTCGTCGGACGGCGGCGGCAGTCGGCGAAGGGTTCACGCGCAACAGGGTATCGGCACTCGGCGCCCCGACGCAGCCGAGGCACGGGAGTGGGCAGGTGATTCGGACGACACCACCTCACCTGCTAGGCATGGGTCCATGAGTTTCTCCATCACCGGCCTCGTGGCCTCCGGGTTGATCGATTCCGAGACGGACACCAGCATCAACACGTGCGGCGACGGTGAGGACATCTGCGAGTTCGTCTTCAAGATCACCCAGAACTCGACGCTGGCCAACTGGTCGGACGTCCTGATCGGCATCCCGCTGGCCATCCTCGGCCTCCTCGTCCTGGCCCTCGGCATCCGCTGGGTGCTGCGCAAGGCCATCGACCGCGTCGTCAAGCGCGCCGAGGACCCGGCGACCAGCAAGCTGGGGATGGCCTCGGAGCGCGCCAACCCGATGGCTGCGGCGCGGCGCGCTCAGCGTGCCGAGACGATGGGGTCGTTGTTCAAGTCGATCGTGACCGGCGTCGTCGTGGCGGTCTTCGGCACGATGATGCTCAGTGAGATCGGCGTCGACATCGCCCCTATCATCGCGAGCGCCGGCATCATCGGCATCGCGCTCGGCTTCGGCGCCCAGTCGCTGGTCAAGGACTTCCTGTCCGGCATCTTCATGATCCTCGAGGACCAGTTCGGGGTCGGTGACATCGTCGACGTCGGCGAGGCGATCGGCACCGTCGAGGCAGTGAGCCTGCGAGTCACTCGGCTGCGCGACATCAACGGCACCGTCTGGTACGTCCCCAACGGCGAGATCATGCGGGTCGGCAACCAGAGCCAGAACTGGTCGCGCACCGTGCTCGACGTGGGCGTCGGCTACCACGAGGACATCGCCCGCGTGCGCAAGGTGCTCGAGGAGATCGCCCACGCGATGTGGGAGGACGAGGACTTCGAGGGCCAGGTCATCGAGGAGCCCTCGGTCTGGGGCGTCCAGGAGCTCGCCGCGGACGCCGTGACCATGCGTGTCGTGCTCAAGACGACGCCGGGCTCGCAGTGGGCCGTGGCGCGCGAGATGCGCCAGCGCATCAAGGCCCGCTTCGACCACGAGGGCATCGAGATCCCCTTCGCCCAGCGCGTGGTGTGGCACCGTCAGGAGCCCTCCGCGGGGTCCACGACCGACGGCGTCACCACCGGAGCAGAATGAGCCCGATGAACATCACCCCGGGCACCCCGGACGAGCGCAGCTTCTACGAGGAGATCGGCGGCCACGAGACCTTCCGCCGCATCGTGGCGGGCTTCTACGCCGGCGTCGCGACCGACGAGGTGCTGCGGCCGCTCTACCCCGAGGAGGACCTCGGCCCCGCCGAGAAGCGCTTCCTGCTGTTCCTCATCCAGTACTGGGGCGGCCCGACGACCTACAGCGACACCCGCGGCCACCCGCGCCTGCGGATGCGTCACGCGCCGTTCGCGGTGACCCCCGAGGCCAAGGACCGTTGGCTGGTGCACTTCCGCGCCGGCCTCGACGAGGTCTCCCTGACCCCCGAGCAGGATGCCCGCTTCTGGGAGTACGTCACCCACGCGGCTCAGTTCATGGTCAACACCCTGGACTGACCGCTCCCAGCAGCAGCTCGCGCAGCTCGGCCCGTTCGGTGGTG
>NZ_JAXMNS010000437.1:0-3012 GCF_034670285.1 Nocardioides sp.
GCTCTTCCGATCTTTGGCGGCGGTGACCTCCACCTCGAGCACCTTGCCTTGGACGTTCTTCTTGACGTCGTACTTCTTCGAGGTCGAGACGACCTTGTTGCCGGCGCTCCACACGTAGGACACAGACACACCAGGAACCGACCAGCTGCCGGAGGTGACGTTCAGCGTCTTGCCGACCTTCGCCGTCCCCTTGATCTTCGGGTCGGAGGACACGTTGATGCGCCCGGGCGCGACCTTGCCGGCGCTCTCGACGACGGTGACCGGGCGGTACTTCCGCTTGTTGGCCGTGACCTGGACGCTGAGGACCTTGCCCACGTCCGAGGCACCAGGCGTGTACGACGCCCCGTCGGCGCCGTCGATCATCTTCTCGCCGGCGAACCAGCTGTAGGTGAGCGTGACGACGGCGGGCTTCCAGGTGCCGTCGACGACGCGCAGGGTGCTGCCGAGGCGAGCCTTGCCGGACAGGGTCGGCGCCTCCTGGCTGACGACCTGGGGCTTGCCGCCGACGCTGAGGCGACCGAACTCCGACCGGTAGCTGCCGGCGAGAAGACCGGCCACCGATGAGGAGGCCGACCCGGCGACCGGGCCGCTGGCGGACGTGGGGCCGGCGCCGGCGAGGGCGACGGCGGAGCCGCCGGCTGCCAGGGCGACGGCGGTGATGACGGCGGGGACGAGCGTGCGGACGTTGCGCATGGGGGGTGCTCCTGTGGGGGATGGCGCGACGGCGTCGCGCAGGATGAAAGTAGTGGCAGGATCGGGCTTTGTGGAGCCATCCGACGACAAATGGCCCGGACGGGTCATCAGGTCGACCCGATCGGTGGCCCGCGGCGAGCCGGCGCCGGGCGAGCGCCTGCGAGCGGTCGCGCTCGTGCTCGCGGTGTCGGCGCCCCTGTGGTGGCTCCCGGGAGGCTTCTCCCGGTTCGTCCTCGCCAAGCTGCTCGTCACGGCGATCGCCGTGCTGCTCGCTGCCCTGGCCCGACCGGTCGGCGCACTCCCCCGCACCGTCGTGCTCGCCGGTGTCGGCTGGGCCGGCTGCTTCGCCTTGGCTGCCCTGGTCGGCGAGACCCCGCTGGCCTCGCTCCTCGGCCGGTGGCCGCGCTACGAGGGGCTGCCGGTGCTGGGCTTGTATGCCGCAGCGTGCTGGACCGGTGCGCGCGTCGTCGGCCAGGACGTCGCCGCGACGCGTCGTCTCCACCTGGCTGTCAGCGCGCTGGCCGTGGCGCTCGCCGCCTTCTCGGTGCTTGACGTCCTCGGGGTGACGCCCCTGGGGCCGAGCACCGAGGACCGGACCGGCTCCGTGCTCGGCAACGCCACCGACCAGGGCGCGGTGGCGATGATGGCGGCGCTGGTGCTGGTCGGACCCGCGCTCCGCCCAGCCGCCGCGGACCGGGCGCTCCGAGCCGCGTCGGTCGCGGGGCTCGCCGCCGCCGTCGCGACGGTCGCGATCTCGGGGTCGCGCACCGCTCTCGGCCTCACCCTGGTCGGGCTCGCCGCGATCGGCGCCGTCCTGCTGCTGCGGAGCCGCGCCGACGACCGCACGACCGGAGCCCTGCCACTCA
This sequence comes from Nocardioides sp., assembly GCF_034670285.1. GTDB lineage: Bacteria > Actinomycetota > Actinomycetes > Propionibacteriales > Nocardioidaceae > Nocardioides. The sequence goes on from NZ_JAXMNS010000437.1 coordinate 1,560, forward strand.
CCGCCGGCGCCGTCGCACTGCTCGGCTCGACCGCGCTGCTCGTGCCCACCACCCGGGACCGGCTGCTGGGACTCGGCACCGCCGAGGGACGCGTCGACCAGTGGCGCCTGACGCTGGACCTCCTGGGCGACCATCCGTGGCTCGGCCTGGGCGGGAGCCGCTACGTCGATGCCTTCCTCGCCTACGAGGATCCCGCTTTCGTCGACTTCACCGGTGCGCAGCGGCTCGCGGACTCGCCACACTCGGTGCTGCTCCAGGTGCTGGTGGCGGGTGGTGTGCTGCTGATGGTCGCGACCCTGCTGGGACTGTTCCTCGTCGTACGACGGGTGGTCGCGGTGCTCCGCGAGCGACCGGACGCAGTGGCAGTGGTCGGTCCGGTGGTTGTTGCCGTTGCCGCCTACCTGACCCTGGCGAGCGTCAACTTCACCACCGCTGGACCCGCCTGCCTCGCGGCTCTCCTGCTCGGCACCGTGATCGCCGTACCGATCCGTGCCGCCGAGCAGGAGCGGCGCAGCCTTCCCCTCGCAGCGATGAGCGGGGTGCTCGTGGTGGGCCTCGCGGCCGCCACCCTCGGCGAGGTGGCGCTGGAGCGGGGTGTGGCTGCGGCCGATCGCCGACAGGTCGCAGCAGCCGACGAACGCTTCGCCGAGGCAGGCCGGTGGCGCCCGTGGGACGTCGACGTGGACGTGATCGCGGCCCGGTTGCTCGCCGAGCAGGCCGCCGCTGGCGACGGCGACGCCGCCATCCGAGGAGAGCAGCGCGCGCGAGCAGCCCTCGCCGGCGCCCCGCAGAGCTATGAGGCGACCGTGGCCCTCGGGCTCGTGCTCTCGGCGCAGGGTCGGTTGGCCGAGGCCGTCGAGGTGCTCGGCGTCGCGGTGACGCTGGCGCCCGAGCGGCCGGACGGCCACGTGCAGCGCGGCATCGCGCACGCCGGGCTCGGGCAGGTCGACGATGCTCTCGTCGACCTGCGCCGAGCCCAGGAGATCCTGCCGCGCTCAGCCGTCGTACGACGGCTGATCAGGCAGGTCAGCGCCTCGACTTCACCTTGATCCTCTTCGAGCGTCGGTCGATCTCCTCACCGTCGTAGGCGAGGACCTTCACGACGTAGCGGCCGCGCTCGGAGTAGGTGTGGCGCACGCGTCGCTTGTCAGTCACCACCGACGTGCCGTCGCCGAACACGAAGCGGTAGACCAGCGGGTCGCCGTCGGCGTCACTTGCGGGCACCTTGACCGTCACCTGCTTGCCCACGCGGAAGCCCTTGGCGGGCCGCTTGATCCGGATCTTGTGCACCACCGGCGCGCGGTTGCCCGGGGCCGTGGGCGGAGGGGTCGGCGTGGGCGTCGGGCTGGGCGTGGGCGTCGGGCTGGGTGTCGGCGTGGGCGTCGGGCTGGGCGTTGCCGTAGGCGTCGGCGTCGGGGTGGACGTCGGCGTGGGGCTCGGGCTCGGGGACGGC
>NZ_JAXMNS010000438.1:0-3011 GCF_034670285.1 Nocardioides sp.
GCAGCCGGGGCGGCCGGCTCGGCAGCTGCTGCCGGCGCCTCGGTGGGCGCAGCAGGCGCTGCCTCGGCCGCAGGGGCCTCGACGACGGGCTCCGGGGCGGCAGGCGCCTCGGGCTCGGCGGCAGGCGCCTTGGGGCCAGGCTTGGGGCCGGGCTTGGCCGACGGCTTCTTGGCCGCAGGCGTGGGCGCGGGGGTCTCCGCCGCAGGTGCGGCGGCCTTGAGGGACTCACCGACCTCCTTGCGGAAACGCATCTCCGCGGGGAGCTCGACAGTGGAGCTCGCCGACTTGACGAACTCCCCCATCTCCTTGAACTTCTCGAGAACAAACTTGCTCTCGACTCCGAACTCCTTGGCGAGTTCGTGGACTCGGGTCTTAGCCACAATTCTCCTTCTGGCTCGACCCGCGTCCATTTCTTGATGGGGCGTGATCGAGCCTCAGTGGTGGTGCAAACTCATCGGAAAATACTCATCGAGTGCTCATGAGCTACTGCTCCAGTTCCCTGGTGGGTGATGGATGGGTGATCGACGATCGTTCACGTTTCTGAGGGGCGTGCCGTGCTGCTCTGGGTGGTGCTCGTGCTGTTGAGGTAGTCCTCGACCGGCGCTGCCGAGATCCCTGCGGGAAGGCGAAGCGCCCGCCCGAAGGCCCTGCGACGTACGGCGAGAGCGAAACACGTGTCCGTGGGGTGCAGATGCGCCCCGCGGCCGTGTGCTGTGGCTGTCGGATCGGGTACGACGACTGGTCGGCCGTGCGTATCCGAGCCGGCGGTCACCCGCAACAACTCGCTCTTGGCAACCCGCCCGCGACATCCCACGCACGTACGGACTGGGTCCGTGCCCTTGCGGGAGGTTGTCAGGTGAGTCACCGTTGGAAAGTCTAGCCAACCTGAGGCGGATCACCGAAACGGGATGGTCTCTGCACGTGGTTGCGCGTGGTTGCGGTTGATGTGGTTGCGGTTGGCTCTCGCGTCACCGGGTTTCGAGGCGCGCTGTCCGACCTCGTTCCTCGGTCGGAGCGCTTCCTCAACCTTCGCCGGCCACGAGAGGCCGTTCGTTCCTCACGGCCTCTCTGCCGTCTCCTCGTCGCCGTGGATGTCGATGCGCCAGCCGGTCAGTCGAGCGGCGAGTCGGGCGTTCTGGCCCTCCTTGCCGATGGCCAGGGAGAGCTGGAAGCTCGGGACGACGACGCGCGCCGACTTGGAGGCGAGATCGATGATCTCGACGCTGCTGACCCGTGCCGGCGACAGGGCGCTGGCCACGAGGCGAGCCGGGTCGGTCGACCAGTCGACGATGTCGATCTTCTCGCCGTGCAGCTCGGCCATCACGTTGCGGACCCGCTGGCCCATCGGGCCGATGCAGGCGCCCTTGGCGTTGACGCCCGACACGGCCGGCATCACGGCGAGCTTGGTGCGGTGCCCGGCCTCGCGCGCAACGGCAGCGATCTCGACCTGGCCGTTGGCGATCTCGGGAACCTCGAGGGAGAACAGCTTGCGCACCAGGTTGGGGTGCGAGCGGGTCAGGGTGACCTGGGGACCGCGCATCCCCTTGCGCACCGACAGCACCAGGCACTTGATGCGGGTGCCGTGGGTGTAGGTCTCACCGGGCACGCGCTCGCTGACCGGCAGGATCGCCTCGAGGCGACCGAGGTCGACCAGGACGTCGTCGGGGTTGCGGCCCTGCTGGATGACGCCGGAGATCAGGTCGCCCTCCTTGCCGGAGAACTCGCCGAACTTGATCTCGTCCTCGGCGTCGCGCAGGCGCTGCATCATGATCTGCTTGGCCGTGGTGGCCGCGATCCGACCGAAGCCGGTCGGGGTGTCGTCGTACTCCCCCACGACCTTGCCGTCGTCGTCCAGCTCGGCGGCCAGCACGGAGACGTGACCGGTCTTGCGGTTGAGCTCGACGCGCGCCTTGTCCTGGGCACCCGGCGACTTCTGGTAGGCGGTGAGCAGCGCCTGCTCGATCGCCTCGACGAGCACGTCGAAGGAGATCTCCTTCTCGCGCTCCAGCATGCGCAGGATGTTGAGGTCGATGTCCATCAGTCGTGCTCCGTCTCGTCGTGGTCCTGCATATCGTCGTCGAGGTCGTCGCCGACCTCGTCGTCGTCGTCGGGCTCCGTCTCGGACTCGTCGTGAGTCGGGTCGGCGGAGGGTCGGTTGAACTCGATCTGCACCAGCGCACGCTCGATCGACTCGAGGGCCAGTCGCTTCTCGACGCCCGAGACCTCCACGACGACGCTCTCCTCGTCGCTGTCGCCGATGCGACCGGTCACGGAGGAGCCGTCGGTCAGGGTCACCTTGACCAGTCGGTCGGCGTTGCGGCGCCAGTGGCGCGGCAGCGTCAGGGGGCGGTCGACCCCGCGCGAGGTGACCTCGAGCGTGTACGGCTGCTGGCCCATGACGTCGTTGTCGTCGAGCACCTGGTTGATCTCACGGGTGGCAGCGGCGACGTCGTCCATCGTGACCCCGCCGTCCTTGTCGACCGCGATCCTCAGGACGCGGCGCTTGCCGGCCGGGGTGAGCTCGACGGCCTCGACGTCCAGGCCCAGCGCGGAGAGAGGTGCGGTCACCTCGCTCTCGATCCGACTCATCAAGTCGTCTGTCGCGGACATCCGGGACCTCCCTGTGCTGTTGTGATGGTGCAGGCGAGCACTCTACCGGTGCCGGGGCACTCCTCACGCCACGTCGGCGGGCGAGCGGCGCCCACCAGAGGCTGCCCGTAGGCTCCTCGCCGTGTCCCGACCGCTGCCCCGCACGAGTCGCCGCGCCGCCCTCGGCGCGCTGCTGGCGACCACAGCCACTGGCTGCGCACTCCAGGGCACCTCCACGACGAGCCCGGCCTCCACGGACGTCACGAGGAGCACCGCCGGCACGGCGGCCGGCACATCGACCCTCAAGGAGACGAAGCGCACACCTGCCGGGACTCCTTCGGTCGATCCCGGCTCCGCAGACCCCGACTCCGACCTGGTGGCACTCGTGGTCGCCGAGCTGTCCGACGCGCACGCGCGCGTGC
>NZ_JAXMNS010000439.1:0-2996 GCF_034670285.1 Nocardioides sp.
GCCGCCAGCTCGGCGAAGCCCTCGCACTGGCCCCTCATGGCGCGGGCCAGGGTGCGACTCACGTACGCCGACGCCAGCGAGGCCCCGTTCGACTCCGGGTTCGCGATGGTGTCACGCGAGGCCTCGTCCGCGAGATCGAAGTCGCCACCGAGCGCCGCGACCACTCCGCGCTCGGCGTCGAGGCGTCCGCGGACCCACCCGATCGGTTGCTCCGAGGCGACGTCGGCCAGCAGAGCGAGCGCCTCCTCGCTGCGCGCGAGTCCGAAGGCCAGGTTGAAGGCCCTCGCTGCCACCGCCTCGACCACGGCCTCGACGGGCACCTCGACGGGCACCTCGACGGGCACCTCGACGGGCAACGCCTCTGCGCAGGCGGCTCGGTAGGCCGCGTCGGCCTCGTCATAACGGCCCTGCTGCGCGAGCGCCGTGCCCAGTGCGAGATGCCCCTGGTCGACCTCGTCGATCACCGGTGTGAGAAGCAGCTCGGCGAGCGCTCCGTCGTGCTGGGTCAAGGCCTTCCTGGCACCGGCCAGGAGCAGGTCCGGTCGCGGCGCAGCGCCGCTGAGATGGTGCCACTGCGCCACCCGCAGCGGGTCGGCGATCGCGGGCACGACCTCGGCTGCGTCCACCAGTCGGCCGTAGGCGCGGCGTCGGCGCGCCTCCCCGGCCTGGTCTGCGTAGACCGGCCCGTAGAGCGGGTGCGCGTGCCGCACGAGGACCTCGCCCGACGGCTCGTCGGACACGGTCGTCTCTGCGTTGCCAGCGTCGTGGAGCAGCGAGTACGCCTCCGCTCCGATCGCCGCCTCGAGCAGGGCGTAGGCGACCGGGGAGCTCACCGAGAGGACCTCGACCGACTCGTGCAGCTGCTCGGGGAGGTGACCGAGCCGTTGCCGGACGAGGTCCGCGAGCCGGTCGCTGGTCAGGACGCCGCGTCTCCGCGCCTCCGGGTCGCAGACCGGCACCGGCGTCGACTCGCCCGCCACCAGCTCGCGCAGCATGAGCGGGTTGCCCTCGGTGGTGCGCCACAGCCCGTGCAGCAGCTCCGTCGTCGGTGCGCCCAGGGCCCAGGTGGCGAGCGCTGCGGCATCCTGCTCGCCCAGGGCCGCGACCGTCAACCGGCTCGTGCTGTCGTGCCTCAGGATCGCGCCCAGCCCGTCGGGCACCTCGGAGTCCGTGCATCGGCTGAGCAGCAGCGACACCTCCGGGAGCCCGAGCCCGAGGGTCAGCAGGGCCAGGGACATCGCGTCGAGGTCGTGGACGTCGTCCACCGCGATCACCAGGCCCTGGGCGCTCCCGCGCGCCCGCATCTCGTCCATCACGGCCTGCAGGAGCAACGCCTGCTGAACCGGTTCGCGGTGCGGCAGGAAGGGCGCGAACGGACCGAGCGGGACGGTCGCGGTGGCTCGAGTCGCCGCCACGTCGACCACCTTGAGCCCCTGCGCCCGTGCCGCGTCGACCAGCACGCTCAACAGCCGTGTCCGGCCGACTCCGGCGCGGCCCTCGAGGACGAGCGAGCGCCGCTCCAGGAGGACTTCCTCCGCAGCAGCCACGTCGAGGTCACGCCCCACCAGGGGACCGTCCGAGAACCGAGCGGTGGACGACACGGTGCCTCCTCGCAGGTCGGTGCCGGGGCCGTGGACGACGATCGTAGTGGAACCGGCCGGTGCCGACCGGGACGAGAGTGCGCTCGCATCAAGCTCGGGCTGGGGGTCGCCCTACGATGGCCCACGTGAGCGACACGGTGCACGAGGGCGACCGGGTCGCCCTCCTCGTCCCCGGATCGCACGCCTACCTCGACGCCGTGCACTCGATGCTGGCTCGCGGGATCCAGGTGATCCCGCTCGACCCGCGCCTGTCGCCGTACGAGCGGGAGCGCATCCTGACTCCCCTGTCGCCGCACCTCGTCGTCGAGGACGACGCCGCGCTCGCCGCCGTGACCACCGCTGACCGGGGGCTTCCTCGCGCGCGCCCGATGCACTGCACGAGCGGCACGACCGGCATCCCCAAGGGCGTCGACAGCGGCCTGCTCTCCGAGTCCGACTCCGCCGCGCTGGTCGCCGAGGAGGCGGACCTGTGGGGCTTCGTCGCCGACGACGTCAACCTCGTGCTGAGCCCGCTCTACCACTCGGCACCCCTGCGCTTCGCCCTCGGGACGCGCCTGGCCGGCGGTCGCGTGGTCCTGCCCGGCCCCTTCGACCCAGCGGCCGTGACCGCCGCCATCACCGCCGAACGACCCACGACGATGTTCTGCGTGCCCACGCACCTCCAGCGACTCTTTGCCCACTGGGACGACGTCGGCGTGCCCGACCTCTCCTCCTTCCGGCTGGTGGCTCACGCCGGTGCGCCGTGCCCGACCGACGTCAAACGACGCCTGATCGACCTCTTCCCCGAAGGCTCGACGTGGGAGTTCTACGGCTCCACCGAGGGCCAGTTCACCGCCTGTCGGAGCGAGGAGTGGGTGAGGCGACCCGGCACCGTCGGGCGCGCACGACCGGGTCGCACCCTGCACCTGGACGACGACGGCACGATCTGGTGCAGCGTGCCGTCGTACGCGCGCTTCTCCTACTTCCGTGAGCCCGAGAAGACCGCGCGGGCCTGGCGCGACACCCCCGACGGCCCGGCCTTCAGCGTCGGCGACGCGGGGCGTCTCGATGCCGACGGCTATCTCTACCTCGACGGACGTCGCAGCGACCTCATCATCAGTGGCGGCGTCAACGTCTATCCGCTGGAGGTCGAGCAGGTGCTCGGCGAGCACCCCGGGGTCGACGACATCGCGGTCTACGCAGTCGACGATCCTCACTGGGGTCAGCGCGTCTGCGCCGCGGTCGTCGGCTCCGTCACGGAGGCTGACCTGACGGCGTACGCCCGCGAGCGCCTGGCTCCTCCCAAGCGACCCAAGACCTGGACCTTCCGCCCCGACCTCCCCCGCACCCTGACCGGAAAGGTCCGCCGAGACCTCCTCTGACCCCCCCCATGTTTCGCCGAGTCGGCGCGAAGTC
>NZ_JAXMNS010000440.1:0-2989 GCF_034670285.1 Nocardioides sp.
GGAGCTGTCGTTTGGGACCAAACGACAACACGTCCGGCCGCGGTGCTGTGGGACATGGACGGCACCCTGGTCGACACCGAGCCCTACTGGATCGCGACCGAGTTCGCCCTGGCCGAGGAGTTCGGGGCGTCGTGGAGCCACGAGCAGGCGCTGAGCCTGGTCGGCAACGACCTGCTGTCGTCGGGTCGTTACATCCGCGAGCAGATGGGGCTCAGCCTCACCCCCGAGGAGATCGTCGAACGGCTGCTGGACGGCGTCGTGGCCCGGGTGGCCGCTGAGGTGCCGTGGCGACCGGGCGCTCGTGAGCTGCTCGCGGCCCTCGTGGCGGACGGCGTGCCGTGCGCGCTCGTGACGATGTCCTACCGTCGCTTCGTCGACCCGATCCTGGCCGATCTCCCGGTCGGTTCCTTCGCCGAGATCGTGACCGGCGACGCCGTCACGCACGGCAAGCCGCATCCCGAGCCCTACCTCACCGCGGCTGCGCGTCTCGGTGTCGACCCGCGCGACTGCGTGGCCATCGAGGACTCCAGCACCGGGTGCCGCTCGGCGGAGTCAGCCGGGTGCACCGTGCTCGCCGTACCCCTCCACGTACCGGTGGAGCCGGGGGAGCGTCGGGTGTTCCGCACCAGCCTGGACGGCATGACGCCCCTCGACCTGGCGCTGCTGCCCTCCTGACCCGAGGCGATCCCGACCTCGGCCGGGCTGGACCCGGTCGAGAGGCTTGTTCGCCGGCGCGCGCCTTCGAGCCACATCGTGCGGCGCTTCGTTACCGAAGCGCAACACGTTCCCGTGCCAGCGCGATAGCCGCGGGTCCTCCTCAGCAGTAGTGTCGCGGAATCCGCCGGGCTCCGGGAGGCTCGGCCACGAGGTATGAGGTGAATTGTGCGACTGACCAATCGTCGACTGCGCGTAGGAGTCGTTGCCACTGTGGCAGCCTCCTTCGCACTGGCCGGATGTGCCGAGAGCGAACGAGACGACACCGGGTCCGGATCCTCCGGTGACGGCGCCTCCGGTGGGACCTTCGTCTTCGCCGGTGCGGCCGACCCGGTCCTGCTGGACCCCGCCTTCGCCTCGGACGGCGAGACCTTCCGTGTCGCCCGTCAGATCTTCGAGGGCCTCGTCGGCACCGAGCCGGGCACCGCTGACCCCGCCCCGCTGCTCGCCAAGAGCTGGGAGCCCAGCGAGGACGGCCTGACCTACACGTTCGAGCTCCAGGACGGCGTCACCTTCCACGACGGCTCCGAGTTCAACGCCGAGGCGGTCTGCTTCAACTTCGACCGCTGGTACAACTTCCCCGAGAGTGCGCAGGGCGGCGACCTCTCCTACTACTACGGCGCCCTGTTCCGTGGCTTCGCCACCGGCCCCGACGCCGATGCTGCGCTCTACTCCAGCTGTGAGGCCAGCAGTGACACCGAGGCCGTGATCACGCTCAACGAGCCGTTCGCCGGCTTCATCTCGGCGCTGTCGCTGCCCGCGTTCTCGATGCAGAGCCCCACCGCGCTGCAGGAGTACCAGGACGACGCGGCCGCCAACGTGCTCACCACCGACTACTCCACCGCTCACCCCACGGGCACCGGGCCGTTCAAGTTCGACGAGTGGGACCGCGGCAGCAGCGTCTCGCTCTCGCGCTACGACGACTACTGGGGCGAGGTCGCGCTGGTCGACGAGGTCCGGGTCGTCCCGATCGCCGACCCGAAGGCACGCGCCACGGCTGTCGAGAACGGTGAGGTCGACGGTGCTGACTTGATCGGCCCCGCCGACATCGCGCCGCTCGAGGACGCCGGCATGCAGGTGCTCCCGCGTGACCCGTTCACCGTGCTCTACCTCGGCTTCAACCAGAAGCAGAAGCCGCTCGACGACCTGCGGGTGCGTCAGGCGATCGCCCACGCGATCGACAAGGACGCCGTCGCCAGCGCATCGCTGCCCGAGGGCAGCGAGATCGCGACGCAGTTCATGCCGCCGTCGGTGGCCGGCTGGAACGACTCGGTCACCGAGTACGCCTACGACCCGGACCTCGCCCGCGACCTGCTCGAGCAGGCCGGTGCCGAGGGCGCGACGATCGAGTTCAACTACCCGACCGACGTGAGCCGTCCCTACATGCCGTCGCCGGCCGACACGTTCAACGTCGTCCGCTCGCAGCTCGAGGCCGTGGGCCTCAAGATCAAGCCGACCGCTGACGTCTGGAACCCCGACTACCTCGGCAAGATCCAGGGCACGGCCGACCACGGCATCCACCTGCTCGGCTGGACCGGCGACTACAACGACACCGACAACTTCGTCGGCGTCTTCTTCGGCACCGAAACCGACGAGTGGGGCTTCGACAACCCCGAGATCTTCTCCGCGCTGCGTGAGGCGCGTCAGATCCCGGTCGTCGAGGACCAGATCCCGCTCTACGAGCAGATCAACGCCGACGTGATGGACTTCCTGCCCGGTGTGCCGCTGGCGCACCCGGCCCCGTCGCTGGCGTTCGGTCCGGATGTCTCGGGCTACCAGCCGAGCCCCGTCAACGACGAGGTGTGGAGCACGGTCTCGGTGGGCTGATCGCCCTCCGCCGGGTGCGTCGACCGTCTGGTCGGCGCACCCGGGCCTGTCCTGCTCGTCTCACCCGCACTCGGGAGATGTGATGTTGCGTTTTGCCCTCCGGCGCCTGGCCTTGCTGGTGCCGGTGCTGTTCGGACTCTCGGTGCTGCTCTTCGCCTGGGTCCGCGCGCTGCCCGGCGAGCCGGCGCGCTCGCTGCTCGGTCAACGCGCGACGCCTGAGGGCATCGCGCGGATCAACGAGATCTACGGCTTCAACGAGCCGATCCTCCAGCAGTACTTCGCCTACGTCGGAGCCCTGCTGCGGGGCGACTTCGGTCGCTCCATCAAGACCGGTCAACCGGTGCTGGAGAGCTTCGTTGAGAAGTTCCCCGGAACCGTCGAGCTCGGGCTCACCGCACTCCTGTTCGCGGTCATCCTCGGGATCCCGCTCGGCTACTACGCCGCGCGG
>NZ_JAXMNS010000441.1:0-2983 GCF_034670285.1 Nocardioides sp.
CATCGCCACCTCGGGATCGCCGTCCCCCAGACCTGGCGACGTCGCTCCGATCCCGACACCGGGGTGTTGGTCGCCGCCCGCGCGACCCGGTTGCCCGCGAGCGGGGTGCGCCCCGAGCTGGTGCTGCGTATCTGCCGAGCCGACGACGGCGAGGACCTCACGGCCTGGCGCGAGCGTGCGATGGGCGAGCTCGCCGACCTGCTCGTCGACTTCGCCCTCGAGGACGACGCCGAGTACGACCTGATGGGTCACCCCGTGGCCTACCGCCGCTTCGCCCACCGCCTCGGCAGCGCCGACGTGTTGTGCGATCAGTGGGCGTGGCTCGCCCACGGCACCGGCGTCACCCTGACGTGCTCGGTGGCGCGGGTCGAGTACGCCGACTACAGCGACCTCTTCGACGCCGTCGCGGCCACGGTCGACCTGCTGCCGGACGTCGCGTGACGGAGCCACCCGCTGTGGTCACCTGCTGTGGTCACCAGGTGGCGAGTGCCTCACGTGCGGGTTGTCGCAAGATCTCGACGTCAAGCGTCCGACGGCCCCCTTGCACGGTCTCGTACTCCGCGCAGTTCCCGTTCTTGACCCGCGACAGGCGGCAAGGAACCGTGATGTCGAGGAAACGCCCGTACACGTAGGGGCGCGTCGTGATCCGGCCGAGCGTCTTGATCGGGAAGAAGGCTATCCCTGCGTCGGTGGAGATGTGGTGCGAGAACGTCTTGCACTCGTCCGGCTCGGGGCAGAACGTGTACCCGCCACCCTTGAAGCGGGTGATCACCCGCCCGATGAAGTCCTTGCGGTCGTCCTCGCTCAGTCCCGCGCGCACGGCTTCTTCATCGATCATCGCCGCCAGCGCCTTCGTCGGGTCGATGGCGCCACCCAACAGATAGCGGTAGAGGTCCGCCCGCCGCTCCTGGTCGAGAAGCGTCGTCAGCTGCACGCCCTCATAGATCCTGCCCGCGTCGACCAGGGTCATCCGGTTGGACCAGTCGGTATCCCGGTCCCACGTGGCTCCGCACCCCATCCGGTGGTTCATCCGCGACTTCGTCATCCCGGCGAGCCCCATCGTGGCGTTGATCCCCTCGAAGCCGTAGAGGTCGGTGAGTGCGTCGGTCGTGCGGTTGTCGGAGTACTTGAGCATGTACTCGATGATGATCGACCCCAGCTCGTCGGTGACGGCTGAACCGTTGGGGTCGCCGGTCTCGAAGTCGTAGGCGCAGATGTCCTTGTCCCTCTTGCCTTTCGAGGGGCTGTACCCGACGTCGCTTGCGTAACGCGCTGGATAACTCGGGTGACGGCGCCACTGCACCGGCGACGTCAGCGTCAGGTTCCCGGCCTGCACGTCACGCAGTGCGGTCACCGCGTGGACGATCTTCATCACACTTGCGGGTTCGAAGACGGTGTCGGCATTCAGGCCGGCCACCACGTTCCCGTCGACCTGCTTGGCGTAGAAGCCCCACGAGCCCGACATGTCGTCCTGGACCAGGTTGCGGATGCGTCGGGTCTCGGGAGCGGTGGTGTCGATCACCAGCACGTCGTAGCGACGCGACCCGCCCACCACACGTGAGTCGACCAGGAAGGGACGGCCTCCGACCTGGCTGAGGAACGCGTCCACCTGCGTCGCGGTCCGGCCCAGGGCGTACCACCAGGCCCCCTGGAAACCGCCCCTGGTCATGATGGCGTCGAGCGTGCCGTCGGGTCGCCGCTCGAGACTGATGAGCCGGGCCTGCTTGGCGTCGAGCTTGGCCGACAGCCCGCTCGCGGAGAGCCCGTAGTAGTGCCACCACTTGGCCTCGTCGGTGCGGTTGTTCTTGATCAGCACAGCGCTGTAGCGCGTCGCGCCGCCCACGCTGAACCTCTCGCTGTCGACGATTCGCATCCGGTGCTTCCCGGCCCAGGCCCGGATCGTGCTCAGCCCGGACTTGGAGAACCACTTCCAGGTCTTCTTGGCGACGCCCGTGTTCTTCACCATGACGACGGCGTACCGGGTCTTCCCGCCCAGCCGGTAGGGCTCGATGTCGATCAACCGCGCCTTCTTGGCCTTGAGCTTGGCCTTGACCTTCTCGGACGACAACCCGTAGTACCACCACCAGCCGCGCTTGTACTCGCCGCTGTTGGCGACGTAGGACACCGAGAAGGTCGGCTTGGCCGCGGCCTTGGTGACCTCGAGGTCGACGATGCGCTGTCCGGTCCTGGTGAACGCCTTGATGGTGGCCACCGAGGCGTTGGGGTGCCACCCCCGGCCGGTCGGGGTGGTGCTCGTGCGGTCCGGGTCCGCCAGCCGGGCGCCGGCGATCCGCGCGGTCGCGGCACCGGTCGCACGTGCAGGAACGGCGTCGACCATGGCACCGGAAGAAGTGGACGGGACGGCGGCGCGCGCGCCGTCGAGTGGCGCCGGGGCGAGCAGACCGACCACGGCGAGCGGGACGATCACAGCAGACGTGAGGGCAGACCTGGGACGAAGGGACATGGCGGTTCCTGACCGGGGCGTGACCCACGGTCCGAGCGCGGCATGTCCCGCGACCCGGCGCAGGCCTGTGGGAGCGGCGGCCCGGTGGTGGGCCGCGACAGGAGTGGGAGTGACGAGGGGCCCATCGCCCGAGAGGGCGCCGGTCGTGGTGGAGCGGAGCACGTGCTCAGGCGCCGTCGCGCCTCTCCCGGATGATGACACGCCGGGCGCGGCAGCGCCAGGGTCTGCGGTGGGTCTGCGGTGGGTCTCAGTCGCGGCGCGCGGAGACCCGTACGTGCGCGCCCTGCCGGGGCACCGAGGTGATGTTGCGGACCTTCGGCTCGTCGTCACCGAGCGCCGTGACGTCGTACGACGCCAGGACCTCGCGCAGCACGGCGACCCCCTCCATGAGCGAGAAGCCGGCCCCGATGCAGCGGCGCACGCCACCGCCGAAGGGGATCCAGGTGTTGGTGGGCGGGTTCTGGCCGAGGAACCGATCGGGCCGGAAGGCCTCGGGATCGGGGTGGTGCGCGTCGTCGG
>NZ_JAXMNS010000442.1:0-2980 GCF_034670285.1 Nocardioides sp.
CCCCGCCAAGAAGGCCCCGGCCAAGAAGGCTGCTCCGGCCAAGACCGCGGCCAAGAAGGCGCCCGCGAAGAAGGCGCCCGCCAAGAAGGCCGCTCCGGCGAAGAAGGCTCCGGCCGCCAAGAAGGCCGCCCCCGCCAAGAAGGCCGCTCCGGCCAAGACCGCGGCCAAGAAGGCACCTGCCAAGAAGGCGCCCGCCAAGAAGGCTCCGGCTGCCAAGAAGGCCTGACCCGACCCGCACGTCCCACGACGGGCCGCCTCCCTCGGGAGGCGGCCCGTCGTGGCGTTTCTCAGTCCAGCAGCGCGGCAGCCAGCCGCGCGGACTCGACACCGAGCCCGAGCGTGACCGCGGCGCGGAGGTCGTCGACGTCGTCGACGTCGTGGCGCAGGGTCGTGAGGTCGCCACGGATCGCGAGCGCCCCTCCGACCTGGTGCGCGTGCGCGGAGTCCGGGCCGAAGGACGGCTCGAACTCGTCGTACGACGCGGTGTAGAGGGTGGTGCCGGAGCCCTCGGCGTCCACGACGTACGACGGGCCCCCTGGTACGACGGAGCCGAGGGCCGCGTCGAGGTCGTGCGGTCGCAGCGCTGGTAGGTCGGCGAGCACCGCGACCGGGAGCAGGGCGGGCCAGCGCCGTCGGGCCTCGGCCACCGCCTGGCGCAGCGCGGCGTTGAGGCCGGTGCTGTCGCCGTCCGGCACGCACGAGCAGCCGAGCGCGCCGAGACGCGCGGCGAAGTGGGCGTCGTCGGTGACCACGAGGACCTCCGCGACGCGCGTGGCGGCCAGGCAGGCCGTGGCGGTGTCGAGGGCGAAGGCCTCGGCGAGGTCGCGACGCTGGCCGTCGTCGGGCCCCACGAGGCGCGACTTGCCGAAAGCCGGTGGCTTGACCGGCATCACGACGACGTACTGCTGCACCGGGCCATCCCACCACGACGGCGGCCCCAGGATCGGTCGGGGTCCGCAGCGCGGCACCGTGCCCGAAGCAGCGCCACGCGAGTAACCTCCCTTCCCGTGAGACCTCGCAAGCTGGACCAGCCCCGCAGCTGGCCCTTCATCGTCGGTGCCTGGTTCTTGCGACCCGCCCTGGTCATGACCACCAAGCGCGACTGGATCGACGGGCTGAACATCCCGGCCACCGGTGGCTGCGTGCTGGTGATGAACCACCTCTCGCACGTCGACCCGTTGACCGCGGCGGTGTTCACCCACGACCACGGCCGGTTGCCGCGCTACCTGGCCAAGTCCGGGCTCTTCCGCAACCGCTTCCTGGGCATCTTCCTGCGCGCCGCAGGGCAGATCCCGGTCGAGCGGGCCAGCGCCAGCGCCGCCGGCGCTTACGCGGCCGCCGTGGAGGCGGTGAACGCAGGGGAGTGCATCGTGATCTATCCCGAGGGCACCATCACCCGCGACCCCGGCCTGTGGCCGATGACCGGGAAGTCCGGAGCGGCGCGGATCGCGCTCGAGACCGGCTGCCCGGTCGTCCCGATCGGGCAGTGGGGTGCCCAGGAGCTCCTCGCGCCCTACGCCAAGCGCCCCGACCTGTTCCCTCGCAAGACCGTCAGCATCAAGGTCGGGGACCCGGTCGACCTCAGCGACCTCGCCGACGAGCCGCAGGACGCCGAGGTGCTCGCCGTCGCGACCGGACGGATCATGGATGCCATCACCACCATCGTCGAGGAGCTGCGCGGGGAGACCGCCCCGCCCGAGCGCTTCGACCTGAAGAAGGCGCGGGCCCGCAACGGCCGGCCGCTAGAGGACGAGCGATGAACAACCAGAGCACAGGCAGCACCACCGGTGGCCGGGGCAAGGTCGCCGTCCTGGGAGCGGGGTCCTGGGGCACCGCCTTCTCGATCGTGCTGGCCGACGGCGGCAACGACGTCACGCTCTGGGCGCGCCGCGAGGAGGTCGCCGCGACGATCAACAGCGAGCGCGAGAACTCCGACTACCTCCGCGGCATCCAGCTGCCTCCCTCGGTGGGCGCCACCTCCGACGTCGAGAAGGCGCTGAGCGGCGCCGACCTGGTCGTCCTGGCCACCCCCTCGCAGACGCTTCGCGAGAACCTCACCACCTGGGCGCCCTTCATCGAGCCCGACGCCGTGATGGTCTCGCTGATGAAGGGGGTCGAGCTCGGCACCCTCAACCGGATGAGCGAGGTGATCCACCAGGTCACTGACGCGGGCCCCGAGCGGATCGCCGTGATCAGCGGCCCCAACCTCGCCAAGGAGATCGCCCGCCGCGAACCCGCAGCCTCGGTGGTGGCCTGCGAGGACGAGGACGTCGCCAAGATGCTCCAGGCCCGCTGCCACTCTGCGGCGTTCCGTCCCTACAGCAGCGTCGACGTCCTCGGGTGCGAGCTCGGTGGGGCCTACAAGAACGTCGTCGGCCTGGGCGTCGGCATGGCCGTCGGCCTCGGCTTCGGAGACAACACGACTGCCTCGCTCATCACGCGTGGGCTGGCCGAGACCGCCCGCCTGGCCATGAAGCTCGGCGCCAACCCGCTGACCCTGATGGGGCTCGCCGGGCTCGGCGACCTCGTCGCCACCTGCTCCTCACCGCTCTCGCGCAACCGCAGCTTCGGCGAGAAGCTCGGCCAGGGGATGACCACCGAGGAGATCTACGCCTCCACCCGCCAGGTCGCGGAGGGCGCGAAGTCCTGCTCCTCGCTGCGCGCCCTCGCCGAGCAGTCCGGCTGCGACGCTCCTATCGCCAACTACGTCGACGAGGTCGTCGGCGGTCGGATGACCGCCACCGAGATGATGGACACGATGCTGGCGCGTGACACCAAGCCCGAGATGGACTGAGCAGCGGCGACGACGGAGGAGTCGTCGCGTCGCGAAGGAACGTTGAGCGAGCCGCCGGACTGAGGAACGAAGGCGGGACCAGGCGAGTCGAAACGCAGTGAGATACTCGCGGTGGCGGGGACGTCACGGCATCTCGATACGCCGGTGGCTCGCTGCGCTCGCTCCCCGGCTACTCGATGACCAAGG
>NZ_JAXMNS010000443.1:0-2975 GCF_034670285.1 Nocardioides sp.
GGCCGCGCGCGACGGCCACCTGATCCCTGCGACGCTGCGTCCCGCCCTGCTCGACCTGGCCGACAGCGTGCCCGACCTCGGCGCGTGCGACTACGTCGACGACCAGGTCCGCGAGCTGTGCCCGCGCGGCCTCGGCGACCCGGAAGCACCGTCGATCGTGGTCCTGGGCAACTCCCACGGTCGGATGTGGATCCCCGCGTTCGAGGAGATCGCCGAGCGCGCCGGCTTCACGACGTACTACCTGGTGAAGTCGAACTGCACGGCTGCCGACCTGCTCGTGGGCGACATCAACCGCGACAACGAGCCCTGGGTGGCCTGCAGCGACTTCCGCGACTGGGCGATCGACCAGGTCGCCGAGATCGACCCGGCCCTGACCGTGGTGTCGACCAGCGGACCCAACGCGATCATCTACACCGACGACGGGCGGCGGCTGCGTCAGGTCGATCCCGACCGCTCCGCCGTCACGCAGCAGGGCTTCGAGGACCTCTTCGCCCGCCTCGAGCCCCACACCGATCGACTGGTGCTGCTGCGCGACATCCCGAAGTCCGACGACGACCCGGGCACCTGCCTCACCCAGGGCGAGGCCGACCTCGCGACCTGTCTGTTCACCCCGATCGATCTCCAGGAAGCGGACTCCGAGGCCTCCGTCGCCGCAGCGGAGGCCGCCGGCGTCGAGTTCATCGACCCCACCCCCTGGGTCTGCTGGAACGACCAGTGCCCCGTCGTCATCGGTGACCTGATCCCCTACCGCGACCGCGGTCACCTCACCGAGGAGTACGCCGCCGAGCTGGCCGACGACCTCGGCCGCCGGCTGGGTCTGTGGAGCGCCGGCGGGTCCTGAGCGCTCTCCACCGCGCTCCGGCCACGCTCCGGTCTAGACCTGAAACGCGCCTCCGCGGCGCCATTTTCGACCTCGCTGAGCGGGCAAGCCTGATTGACAGAATTTCACACGATCTGACAGTCGTCAGGTCACGGCATTCTGGGCCCAGCGGGACAGCCCCGCACCACCACGAGGTCTCGGGGGAACCACATGATGACTCAGGAAGCAGTGGAGTGCAGCGGGGCGTCCCTGACCCTGCACTGCCCGGTGGACCGGCTGCCCGGTCACCTCCAGGGCGCCGTCATCCGGTGGCTCGTGGAGCACGACATCAACCCTGACACCATCGCCGTCGACCAGCCCATCGAGCGCGACTCGATGCGCGAGATCCTCACCTGGCGCGAGAACAGCGACTACGGGGTCCTGGTGCGCACCCGACTGCCCGCCGTCGCCGACGGCGCCGTGTGGCCGGCGCCCTTCCCGGCGATGCTCATGCGCCAGTCCGCCTGAGCGACCCGTTCGGGCCGCACGGGCCTTCTGAGGTGCCCCCGGTGGGGGTCGAACCCACACTGCACCGGTTTTAAGCCGGCTTCCTCTGCCAATTGGGATACGGGGGCCACGGACCTACAGGCAGGCCTACAGGTAGGCCTACAGGTAGGCCTACAGGTAGGCCTACAGGTAGGTCTGTCGAGCGTAGACCGCATGGGCTCCGGCCACGCGATCGAGGAACAGCAGGCCGTCGCAGTGGTCGATCTCGTGCTGGAGCGCCCGGGCGTCGAACGCCTCGGCCCGCACCTGCACGACCTCGCCGCTGCCGGGCAGCTGACCCTGCACGAGCACCTTCGAGGCGCGCTTCACGTCGCCGGTGAGGTCGGGCACGCTCATGCAGCCCTCCCGCGCCTTGTCGTTGCGCGAGGACTCGACGACCTCGGCGTTGCAGAGCACGAACGTGCCGTGGTGCTCACGAGTCTTGGGGTGCGCGGAGACGTCCACGCAGAACACCTGCACACCGACGCCCACCTGCGGCGCCGCCAGCCCGACGCACCCGGGGCTGACCCGCATCGTGGCCACGAGGTCGGCGGCGAGCTGCACGATCTCGGGGCTGCGGGGATCGACCTGCTCCCCCGGCGTCGACAGCACCGGTGCCGGCGCCCGGACGACGTCCAGCACGCGTGCCTCGACCCCGAGCTCGTGCTCGGTCCACTCAGCGACCCGGTTCACAGGTCGTCGGCCTCGCCCGCCCGCAACGACGCCTCGACCCCGAGGTCGGCGGCGACCTCGCGCACGGCGAGGCGCAACGCCTCCGCGTCGACCTCGGGCGGCAGGTCGATCTCGGCCATGACGACGTAGAGCGGGCCCGCGAGCCGCGTCGTCAGGTCGGTGATGTTGCCGCCCACCCGGGCGACCTCCGCCACGAGCGCAGAGACGATCCCGGGACGATCTCCGCCGTGCACCGAGAGGAGCCAGTGCGTGCCGACCGCGGAGGCGGCCTCGTCCGCGGGCACCTCGCGCACGGTGACGTTCAGCGAGCCGTCCGTCGTCAGCGGCGCGAGCGCCTCCTCGATGGCGTCGGCAGCGACCGTGCCCGAGCTCAGCAGCATCATCGCGAAGTGACCCCGCAGCAGGGTCATCGTGGAGTCCTCGAGGTTGAGCCCGAGGTCGGCGAGCCGCTCGGTCGTCTCGGCGATGATGCCGGGCCGGTCACGGCCGAGGACGGTGATCGCGTGCAGCGTCTGGGGATCAGTCACCCCCACATTGTCGCAGCGCCCCGCCTCAGCGCCGGAGGGAGGCCGCGATGCCGTCGAGGATGTCGCACTCCGAGACGAGGAGGTCGTCGGCAGCACAACGCGCCAGCACCCGGGAGAGGATGAGGGCACCGACCCCGATCACGTCGGCGCGGCCCGGGTGCATCCACGGCAGCGCGCGGCGCTCGCGCACCGTGAGGGCCAGCAGCCGCTCGACGTGCTCCTGGACCCGCGACACCGCCAGCACCTGCTGGTCGATCGCCGAGCGGTCGTAGGCCGACAGGTCGAGGACGCCGGCGGCGACGGTGGTCACGGTGCCGGCCACGCCGATCACGGTGGCGACTCGGCTCAGGTCGATGGGGCAGCCGTCGAGCGCGACCACGACGTCGGCCACCACGCGTGCGACCTGCTCG
>NZ_JAXMNS010000444.1:0-2968 GCF_034670285.1 Nocardioides sp.
CGGCTCGAAGTTGTTGAGCGGACGGATGTTGCGACACATGCAGATCAGCCTACGTCGAAGAACTCCACGTCCTCGCCGGTCACGAGCACGACCTTGTCGCCGCCGTCGGGCCCCGCGCCGTACAGCGGCACGGCGCGCACCTCGTCGACGTCGCTGCCGAACTCGACCTGCGTCATCGTGTTGATCAGCTCGCCGTTGCTGACCTCGACGGCCGAGACGAAGCCACCGCGGCCGTTCTGGATCACCGTCAGCAGGGTCCGCTCGCTCGGCAGCCAGGTGAACTGGCGCGGGTCGCCACCGGCGAGCGCCCGCGAGCCGGCGCCGTACGAGAGCACGTCGATCTGGCGCGGGTCGGTCAGGTCGCTGACGTCGAAGAGGCCGGCCTGGGCGCCCCACCGGTTGCGGCCGGCCTGGGGGCCCTCGCCGATCCCGACCAGTCGCTGCGAGCCGAGCGGGTGGAGGTAGGA
Organism: Nocardioides sp.; assembly: GCF_034670285.1. Taxonomy (GTDB): domain Bacteria; phylum Actinomycetota; class Actinomycetes; order Propionibacteriales; family Nocardioidaceae; genus Nocardioides. The sequence continues at coordinate 468 of NZ_JAXMNS010000444.1, forward strand.
GGAGAAGCCGGGGATCTTGAGCTGCCCGATCAGCTCGGGGTCGTCCTGCGCGGTCAGGTCGATGGCGTAGAGCGGGTCGATCTGACGGAACGTCACCACGATCGCGAGGTCGTCGAACCAACGCACCGACTTGATCTCCTCGCCGACGCCGAGCCGGTCGACTCGGCCGATCTCGACGAGGGCGTCGTCCTTGCCCTCGAGCGTGACGACGGAGTTGAAGTTGCCGGTCTCGCTCGACGGCCCGACCGCTACCCGCAGCACGCCGTCGTGCTCGTCCATCGCCCAGCGGTCGCGGATCGTGCCCTCCACCTCGCCGGCGCCGACGTACGTCGCGCTGGTGCCGTCGAGGGCGAAGTCGTAGACGGGGGTGGTGCCGTCGCCGGTGGCCCGCGGGAAGGGGGGTGAGATGCAGAAGTCGGTGAAGCCGCAGTCGTTGAACGAGCCTGGCCCGCCGAAGGGGACGAACCCGGCGGTGCTCGTGGCGAGGTAGAGGTGGTCGGTCGACTCGTAGGCGAGCGAGGCGTCGCCGGCGAGCCCGAAGGAGTCCAGGTCTGCCGCGCCCGAGAGGTCCGCGCCGGAGTCGAAGCCGATGACGGCCATGGTGCCGAGCGCCACGTCGGCGCGGGGGAGTGCGACCCGGTCGCAGGCCAGCAGCGGCTCGGCCTCGCCGCCGTCGATGGCGACGGTGGGGAGCCAGTCGGTGATGTCGGAGTCCTCGACCAGCGCACGGTTGGTGCGGAGCGCGGCTTGCTCGGAGGTGCCGTCGCCGGGCTGCACGAAGTCGAGCTCGGGCAGGCCTCCCGAGAGCACCAACCGGACGGCGTCGCCGTGCTGGCGGGCGGTGACGGTGGCGGCGTCGTAGTCGACGGTGCGGACGAGCGTGGGGGTGTCGGGGTCGGCGACGTCGATCGTCAGCACCCGGGTCTGGGCATCGCGGCTGCCGTCGTTGCCGATCGCGACCACGGTGTCGCGGGCGAGCAGGATCTCGCCGTCCTTGAAGTCGCCCAGGTCGAGGTCGCCGAGCGGCTCGACCTCGTCGCCCGAGACGTCGTACGACATCAGCAGTGAGCCGCGTAGGCGGACGAACAACGTGCCGTCGGTCTTCACGGAGTCGGGCTCGTCGACCCCGGCCTCCTGCACGTTGGTGCCGGTCTCGGACGAGGTGGAACGGGTGACCTTCGCCTCGGACGTCGCAGGTGCGGACGCAGCGTCGAGCTCGGCGACCCCGTCGACCGCCGAACCCACCAGGTCGCGGTAGACGGGACCCTGCCAGCCGTACGCGCCGATCAGGTCGACGCCGGGGTCGACGTAGTGGCGCAGCAGGTCGTCACATGAATCCGCAGCCTCGAGCTCTCCGAAGAACGCGACGGGCGTGGTGGCGGCGCGGTCGTCCGAGCTCGGGTCGGTCCCGAGACGGCCCAGCGCGAAGGCGGCGACGACGACCCCGGCCACGGCGGTCACGGCCACGGACCGGCGCACGAGGTCGGAGGGGCGGCGCTTGCGCTCAAGATCGGTCATGTGACTGGGACGCGGGGCGGGCACCCATCGGTTCCATCTCGATGAACCACGCTCGCACCTCAACCACCGTGCGGGTGGCTGGACGTGCCTGTGACCCCGCTGATCGCAGCGGGGTGTGGGGGCTGGGTGTTCAGGGCTCGGGTGGGTCGTCGAGGGGGGTGGTGATGGGCATCCGCCCGTGTCGGCGTCCTCGGGTGACCCTGAACCTGGCGCCGGAGGGGCTGGTCCAGTCGTAGACCCCGGGGTGCGGGCTGTCGTAGGCCCAGGTGGAGAAGGTCTTGGCTCGGTGGTGCTTCCGGCACAGCAGGGAAAGATTCGAGGTGGTCGTTTGGCCACCGGCGGAGGGGTCCTTCTTGTTGAACGGGACGCGGTGGTCGAGGTCGCAGTGCTCGGCGCGTCTGGTGCAGTTGGGGAAGACGCAGTTCTGGTCGCGGAGGCGTACTTGTTCGACGAGCTTGGCGGTCGGGACGTAGGCGTTGGTGGAGATCTCTTGGTTGAGGTCGATGACGGGCTTGATGGTCACCGTGGTGCCGGCGGTTTGGCACCAGGCCTTGAGCTGATCGATCAGCACGTCTCCACCGCCGATGTTGTCCAGAGACACGTGCGGGCTGTCGGCGTCGAGGTGGGCGTAGATCACGACCCCACGACCACCGGTGTCACCGCCGGATTCCAGGTCGAGAGTGAGTTGCTGCCTGGCCATCTCGCCAACGGCCATCGAGCGACGAGCTCCGAGCGACTCCTCGCACCCGAGGTCACCCAGCGCCTTGGCGCCCTGCCTGACCGCGGCCTCCAGGTCGAGGGCGTCCTCGACCGACAGGGTGCCGGTGACATCAACGGTGCCGTCGGTGGGGGAGTTGCGCTGGCCGAGGTGGACCTGGAAGTCACGGTCGTCGGCTGCCTTCTTGCGGCGCTTCTCGGCCTCCTCCGGATCGAACAGGTCGATGGCCTGGGCAACGGTGCGCTCGATCTGGGCGAAGGAGCAC
>NZ_JAXMNS010000445.1:0-2933 GCF_034670285.1 Nocardioides sp.
CGAGGGCATCACCGGGGACGGGCCTGCGGCCCCGCTGCTGCTGTGGCTCACTCGACCGGGAGACCTGGGGGCTGAGGACGACGACCTCGAGTGGTCCAGCGCGGCCCGCAGCGCCGGGAGCGAGCTCGGCGTCGCTCTGCCGATGGTCGTGGTCACCCGACAGGGCTGGCGGGACCCGCGCACCGGCACGCAGCGCACCTGGCGTCGGCTTCGTCCGGCACGCCGATGAGAGCAGGGCTCGCGCCGGTCGACCTCACCAGGTGTGGACCGGCTCGTTGGTGTGCATGTGCGCGCGGTAGTCGAGCAGGGTCGCCCGCAACGCGTCGAAGCGGTCCTGCCCCGACCGCTGAGCCATCTCTCGGGCGAACCACTCAGCACCGTTGGTGCCGAGCTGGCACCGCTGCTCGATGATGCCGAGCAGGCGCTCGGCGGTCGCCGTCTCCACGCCCCAGGCAGCCAGGCCCTCGTAGGCGAGTGGGAGCAGCCGCCGGAGCACCAGCTCGGTGGCCGAGACCTGACCGATCGAGGGCCAGTAGATCTGCGCGTCGATGCCGTGGCGCGCCGCGACGTGGAAGTTCTCCTCCGCGGCACTGAACGACATCTGCGACCACAGTGGCCGCTCGCTCTCGGCCAGGGCGCGGGTGAGGCCGAAGTAGAGCGCGGCGTTGGCCATCGTGTCGGAGACCGTCGGGCCCGCCGCCAGGACCCGGTTCTCGACCCGCAGGTGCGGCACGCCGTCGTTCACGTCGTAGACGGGTCGGTTCCACCGGTAGATCGTGCCGTTGTGCAGCCGCAGCTCGGAGAGCCCGGGCGTGCCGCCGGCCTCGAGGACGGCCAGCGGGTCCTCGTCGTCGGTGATCGGCAGGAGCGCGGAGAAGTAGCGGACGTTCTCCTCGAACAGGTCGAAGACCGAGGTGACCCATCGCTCCCCGAACCAGACTCGAGGTCGGACACCCTGGGCCTTGAGCTCCTCGCTCCGGGTGTCGGTAGCCTGTTCGAACAGAGGTATCCGAGTCTCTCGCCAGAGGTTCTTGCCCAGGAGGTACGGCGAGTTCGCGCCCACCGCGAGCTGGATCGCCGAGATCGCCTGCGAGGCGTTCCAGTAGGCGGCGAACTGGTCGGGAGAGGTCTGCACGTGCAGCTGGGTGCTGGTGCACGCGGCCTCGGGGAGGATCGAGTCGGACGTGGTCTCGAGGTGCTCGCCCTCCGCACCGGAGATCGAGATGACCAGGTCCTCGCCACGGGCGCCCAAGATCTGCTCGCTCAGCAAGCGGTAGCGCGGGTTGCCGCTGATGCTCTGCAACCCCATGTGACCCTCGGCCAGGGTCGGCAGGACCCCGATCATCACCAGGTGCGCGCCGACCTCTGCTGACTTGGTCTCCGCATCGTTGAGGCTGCGTCGCAGGTTGTCCTCGAAGCGCTCGAGACCACGCTCGCGCAGCTTGGCCGGCGGCACGTTGATCTCGATGTTGAACTGGCCGAGCTCGGTCTGGAAGTCGGGATCGGCGATCGCGGCCAGTGCCTCGGCGTTCTTCAGCGCCGGGTCGCCGGAGTCGTCGACGAGGTTGAGCTCGACCTCGAGCCCGGTCATCGGGTCGTCGGTGTCGAAAGCGGCCTCGCGCAGCATCCGGGCGAAGACGTCGAGGCAGCGTCGGACCTTCTCCCGGTGACGCGTGCGGTCCGAGGGGGTGAATTCTTGGAGGTCGACCTCTTCGCCCATGCCAGGAGGGTAGTGGGTCACCCCGCCCGCGACGCCTCGTCAAGGCCCGAGCGCCAGTCGATTGCCTCGTTCCACTGCGTCGGCGGGTGCGCGCGCTCGAGCAGGTCGGCCACCAGACGTGCGAGGTCGTAGCCCGGCTCGACCGACTCGCACCGGTCGAGGGCGCACCACGCCAGCGCCCCGTTGCCATGCAGCCAGGCCGCCCAGGCCAGGAGCGCAGCCGGCGCCGCCACGAGGTCCTCGGGGCAGCGGGTCAGGGCGTGGGTCCACCAGCCCACGGCCGCTCGAGCGCGCTCGCGGCTCAGCGTGCTCCATGCGGCGTCACGCAGACGGTCGTCGCGCAGGGCGAGGAGCATCCGGGCAAGCTCTGGGTCGTCGGGAAGGTGGTCCCCCGCGAGGTGCTCGGTGAGCGTGGTCTCGATCCACGCGCCTTCGGTGAGCAGATCGATCGCGGCGGGTCGGGAGCGCGCGAGGGACGTCAACCTCCGCACTCCCCCGGCGTCAGCCGCCAGCGTGCCCGCGAGGGCCGCCCGTGAGCCGTGGGTGACCCGTCCGTCGACGACTGCCTGCACCAGGAACGGGTGGGCGGACACGTCGTAGGCGACCCCGCTCAGCTGCGCCCTCCGGTCGCGGCCGACGAGGGGGTACCACCGCTCCTCCTCGACCCGCAGGGCGTCAAGGACCTCGATGCCCGCTCGGGCGAAGCCGTCGCGCACCGCGGTCCAGAGGCGACGAGACATCACCCGGTCGGTTCCGTAGACGAGGATCACGACCCGCGCCACACCATGCCTGCGCGCCGGAGCGACGAGCACGTCGACGGTCTCGGCGACCTCGGCGGCACTCGTCGGCAGGTCGACGCGGGCGTGGAAGGGGGCCGCGGCGCCGAACGTCAACATCACGATCGAGTCGGTCGGGTGGAAGCCGAGCACCACCGGCGCGAGCGCCAGGAGGTCCTCGGGCGAGCGAGCCGTCAGGGTCAGGGGCGTGGCCGCCTCGCGCGGGCAGTCGGGGTCGGGGGTGCTGGTGAAGGTCATGGGCTCGACCCTGCTCGCGCCGGCCGACGATCGGTCCCGCTCGCACCCCGGGCTGTGGAGAAGCTCCGTCCGCGGGCCCGCTGTGGAGAACCGGCGGGTGCCCTCGCCGCACGGGCACCGTCGGCGGTCACGACGACAGGGATAGGTTCTCGGGGTGCGCAAGCAGGCCTCGGTGCTCC
>NZ_JAXMNS010000446.1:0-2920 GCF_034670285.1 Nocardioides sp.
TGTGCTCTTCCGATCTGTTGACGAAGCTCACCACCTCGTGCGACGGCTTGGAGCCGTTCGGGAAGAAGCTGTCGTAAGCGCGCGGCTCGGCTGCGATCACGCCCGAGGTCGGGTCGTAGGTCTCGGCGGCGCGCTTCTCGGTGGCGTCCGGCGCCTTGGGGTAGCCGGGCGAGCCGATCAAGCGCCAGGTGGCCACGCTCGAGCGGATGTAGTCCTCGCGTCCGGACGAGCGACCCAGCAGGGTGCGTAGGAGGCTCGGGTGCTGCCAGCCGACGTTGCGGCGGCCCGTGGTCGACATGATGCTCGCCAGGGATCGCACGCGATCGGGAGCCGTGATCGCCATGGTCTGCGCGATCATCCCGCCCATGGAGACCCCGGCGACGTGGGCCGAGGGCAGCCCGAGGTGGTCGAGCAGACCGACAGCATCACCGGCGAGGTCGTCCAACGTGTACGGCGGACGGGTCGGGACCCCGCTGAAGCCCCGCAGGAGCATCGACCTGGTCACCCGGCCCGCCCCACGGCTCGAGCGCCCGGCGTCGCGGTTGTCGAAGCGGACCACGAAGAAGCCGGCCTCGGCCAGCATCGTGCAGAGCTCGGGCTCCCACCAGGTCATCGGGCCGCCGAGACCCATCACGAGCAGCAGCGGCTCGTCGTCGGGGGTGCCGAAGGTCTGGTAGCAGAGCTCGATGTCGGGCGAGATGGGCGCGAAGAGCTCGTCGGAGACCGCGACCGCGGGGGTGTGGGGAGTGCCAGAGGCCATGACTCCAGTGAACAGCACTCGGAAAGGACGCGCTCGGGTACCGATTTACCCGCGACACTGTGTCAGGTGGTTGTAATGTGAATCACATGACCGACTCCCCCCTCGCGTCTTTCCTGCTCCCGCAGGGCTTCGCACGCCCCCCGATCACCTCCTTGCTCCACGAGACCCGCATCGTCGGCGAGATCGGGCGGTTCGCCGCGCGCTCGCACGGTGAACGTCGCGAACGCCGTCGACGACCGGTCGACCAGGGGGAGGGCACCGAGCCGGTGCTGCTGATCCCCGGCTTCCTGGCAGGAGACGCCAGCCTGATGGCGATGTCGAGCAGCCTGCGCGGCCTCGGCTTCCGCACCTACCGCTCGCGCATCCTCACCAACATCGGCTGCACCTATGGCGCCGGCCGGCTCATCGAGGCACGGCTGGAGGAGATCGCCGAGCGACGCGGCACCCGGGTGCAGATCGTCGGGCACAGCCTGGGCGGGATGATCGCCCGAGGCCTGGCTGCACGCAGGCCCGACCTGGTCTCGGGCATCGTCACGATGGGCAGCCCGATGATGGCGCCCGGGGCTCACCACCCCGCGTTGTCGTGGGGCGTGGAGGCGCTCGTGCGTCTCAGCCAGGTCGGCATCCCCGGGCTGATGTCGCAGGACTGCGTCGCCGGCTCGTGCGCTCGCGAGAGCTTCGACGAGAGCCGCCGCGAGCTGGCCGCCGACGTGGGGTTCACCGCGATCTACTCCCACCGCGACGGCGTCGTCGACTGGCGCGCCTGCATCGACCCGTCCGCGGTCGCGGTCCGGGTCGACGCCTCCCACTGCGGGATGGCGGTCGACCCTCGGGTCATCGACAAGGTCGGCGCCGCACTGCGTGCGCAGGTCGGTCGCGGCTACGACCTGGATCGCCAGCAGATCGCCTGACCTGACCGGTCAGGCGCCGTCGAAGTCGATCGCCGAGAACGGACGCAGCTTCTCCAGGCGGTGCTCGGAGGTGATCGAGCGAATCGTGCCGCTGCGCGAGCGCATGACCAGCGAGTGCGTGCTGGCTCCACCGGCGGTGTAGCGCACGCCCTTCATGAGCTCGCCGTCGGTGATGCCCGTGGCGACGAAGAAGCAGTCGTCACCGGTGACGAGCTCGTCGGTGGTCAGGATCTTCTCGGGGCTCAGGTCGTGCCCGGCGTCGAGCGCCCGCTGGCGCTCGGCGTCGTCCTGGGGCCAGAGCCGGCCGTGGATGACGCCATCGAGGCACTTGAGCGCGCAGGCGGCGATGATGCCCTCGGGCGTGCCGCCGATGCCGAGCATCAGGTCGATGCCGGTCTCGGGACGGGCGGCCATGATCGCGCCGGCGACGTCTCCGTCGGAGATGAACTTGATCATCGCGCCGGTCTCGCGGATCTCGCGGGCCATCTGCTCGTGGCGGGGGCGGTCGAGGAGCACCACGGTCACGTCGGTCGGCTTCTTGCCCTTGGCCTTCGCGACCTGGTGGATGTTCTCCGCGATCGGGTAGCGCAGGTCGACGACGTCGGCGGCCTCGGGACCGGTGACGAGCTTTTCCATGTAGAAGACGGCCGACGGGTCGTACATCGATCCGCGCGGCGCGACGGCGAGCACCGACACGGCGTTCGTCATGCCCTTCGCCGTCAGCGTGGTGCCGTCGATCGGGTCGACAGCGACGTCGCACTCGGGGCCCGTGCCGTCGCCGACCTGCTCGCCGTTGTAGAGCATCGGGGCGTTGTCCTTCTCGCCCTCGCCGATGACGACGGTGCCCTTCATGCCGATGGAGGAGATCATCACGCGCATCGCGTTGACCGCGACGCCGTCGGCGCCGTTCTTGTCTCCTCGGCCCACCCAGCGGCCTGCCGCCATGGCGGCGGCCTCGGTGACCCGGACCAGCTCGAGCGCGAGGTTGCGATCGGGCGACTCGGGGGCAACTGCGAACTCGGGCACGACCGCGTCGGGACTCATGGCGCGCATGTTATCTGCTCCCGCCGACGAGGGGGTGACCCGTCCTCCCCGGTCACCTGGGAAGATCGTCGCGTGAGAGCGACGACGGCGGCAGTATTCAATATAAATGCGGGAGTGATAACATTCAATACTTCCCCAGATTTTGAGGAACCATTAGATGCAAACACGGATAATGTCTATGTGATTGAAGTCGGAGCCAGTGATG
>NZ_JAXMNS010000447.1:0-2914 GCF_034670285.1 Nocardioides sp.
TTCTCCTTGCGCTGCTTCATCTGGCGCAAGGAGAACAAAAAGATGGAAGAGCTCTCCGAGAAGCTCGAGCGCGCCGAGGCCGAGCGCCGCCGCGACCTCGACAACGACCGCTGACCCTCCTCCCGCACCTAGCTTCGGGCGGGGCCGGCGCGGCTCTCAGCCGTCAGGTCGCCGGCCTCCCAGCCTCGCCAGCCAGGTCCGGGCACCGCGACGGTGACCACGACCTCGCGGCCCTGCACGCTGCACTGGGCGAGCCCGGCACCGTTGGCCTGAGCGACAGATCCCGCCGCGGAGCAGGGGTCACCACCGGACGCGACGGCTGCCGCCCCGGCGAGGGCCGCGAGATCGGCGGCTGACTGGGCCGTCCGGTGCCCGACGAAGATCGCCGCCACCACGCTGAGACCACACGCCACGAGGACGAGGAGCCCGAGCAGCGCGACGGCCAGGACCGTCGCAGCACCTCGCTCGGGCTCCCCCACCGACCCCCTCACCGACCCCCCACCGACCGTCGCCGACTCACGGCTCGCCCTCTCCCTCCGAGGAGGCCACTGCTTCGGCGCGCACGGTGACCGCCGGCCACCAGCGGAACAATCCACCGGGGCCGGCGACGTCGGCCGTCGCACGAGCGACGACCTGTCCTCCACCGTCGGACACCACGACGCGGCCGCCGGCCGGCGCGACTCGCTCACCGACCGCGACCGCGGCCCCGACGTCGTCGCCGCGGGCGACGGCTCGGGCGGTCTCCCGCGCTGCGTCGATGACCCGCAGCTGAGCGGCGCCGAGCGACAGCAACCAGACCAGGCCGATCGTGGTCATCAGCAGGATCGGCAGCACCAGGGCGGTCTCCGCCGTGACCGCGCCACGGTCGGCGCAGCGCCCGACGCCGCCGCGGCGGAGCCTCACCCGAGCCCGAGGAGCGACAGCACGTGGTCGAACAGGGTCGTCAGCAGCTTGTCGCCGAAGCCGCCGGTGAGCATCACGTAGAGCAGACCCGCCAGACCGGCCCCGGCTGCGGTGCCGACGGCGTACTCGGCCGTGGTGATTCCGCGCTCGTCGCGTGCGGAGGTCGTGAGGAGGTGGCGCATGGAGATGATCCCTTCGTCGGGGCCGCCCGCTGCGGCCCGCCAGCCAGAACCCTGCGCCGACTCCGCCGCCTGCGCTCCGGCTCGACGGGCTCCTGTGGAGAACGACCGCGGGCAGTCGGGCGGTGGAGACCAGGTGGGTGCTGCCGTGAGCTCACCAGCCCATCGTCGCCACCAGTCCGGCGACGAGCGGGACGATCCCGATCAGCACGAACGACGGCAGCAGGCACAGTCCGAGCGGGACGGCGGCCTTGACGCCGATCGCTCGCGCCTGGTCCTCGGCCGCCCCGCGGGCCGCTCGGGCGAGGTCGTCAGCGAGCCGCTCGATCGCGGTCACGATCGGCGCACCGGTGGCGTGGGCCCGTCCGAGCGCCCGCCCCAGCACCGCCAGCTCGCCGTCGCGCTCGAGCGCGGCCCAGACCTGGCTCGGATCCCCTCCGAGCCGCAGGCGCGCAGCAACCGCCACCAGACGGTCGGCAGCCGGGCCCGGCAGCGCCTCGGCCACCACCGACAGCGCCTCGCCCGGAGCGGTCCCCGACCTCAACGCCGAGGCCAGGAGCGTCACGATCGCCGGCAGGTCTCGTCGTACGGCGTCCCGCTCGGCGCGCAGGGCCGGCGCCTCGGCCCGTTCGATCACCACCCAGACCGCAACGCCGGCGGCACCGGCCGCCGGAAGTGACAGCGGACCCCCCACGAAGGTCGCGGCACCGATCGCGGACAGCACCGCCCACACGGCTCGGTGCCGCCTCAACCACCCGTCTCCCTGCCCACCGGGATCGCCGACGTCGCCCGCCCCCCGGCCGTCTGCCCCGACCCCGGTCTCTGGCCACCGGGGCCTGATCGGCAGGAGCAGCGCGACTGCCGCAGCCGCGGCCAGCCCTGCCAGGACGGGCGCGCCGGTCACGACCGGTCGACCTGGCGGGCCAGCGCCTCGATCCACGCCAGGCCGCCGAGCCCGAAGGCGAGCCCGAGACCGAGGCAGGCGAGACCGATCGGGTGGGTGAGCAGGAACGTCCACGGATCACCGCCCGCCCCGGCACCGAAGGTCAGCGCGAGCAACGGCAGCACCGCCACCAGGCGAGCCGTGGCCCTGGCGGAGGCCAGCTCACCGGCCACGACGCGGCGCGTGGCGCGCTGAGCCCGCAGGTCAGCGGTGACCTGCTCGAGCGCGGAGGCCAGCCCAGCCCCGGTGCGGTGGGAGACCTGCCACGCCGCGGCCACCAGGCGCAGGTCTGCGGCACCAGGCCGCCGCGCCACCTCGCGCCAGGCTCCGGGCACGTCGGCTCCCACCCGGAAGGCCTCGGCCACCGGCGCGACGGGGTGCCAGTGGGCCGCGCACTGCTCGAGCGCCACCCCGGGAGGTCGGCCGGCCACGAGCTCGCCGGTCAGCTGCTCGCACGCCTCGAGCAGTCGAGCCGACGTCCTTTCCGCTGAGCGGAGCTGCCGACGTCGGCGCACCAGGACCCAGCCGACCAGGCCCGCGACCACGACGATCGCTGCGAGCGCGACCTGACGCGGTGCGACGAGGCCCGCGACGGCCACGACGGCGACCGCGCCCACGCCGACCAGCGCCCGCATCGCAGGACCACCACGCGCCGCAGCCTCCTCTCGACCGCTCGGCGCCCGAGGCCGCTGCGCGACGGCGGGAGCCATCAGCACGACCGCTCCGCCCGCGCAGCTCACGGCCACCACCGCCCACGCCGCCTGCCAGACCGCCGCAGGAGTCACGACCCGGCTCGCCGCGCCAGCAAGGCGAGGAGGTCGTCGAGCCCCGGCCCCTCACTCACGGCGTCGGCCGTCACCTCGACCGCTGCGCGCATCTCGACCAGCCC
>NZ_JAXMNS010000448.1:0-2895 GCF_034670285.1 Nocardioides sp.
CCAGCCGATCCAGGGCTGGCTCGGCGCCGCGGACCCTTTCCTGATGGGGCCGGTCTACCACCCCGCCGAGGGCATCCGACGGATCCTGTCGGGCACGCCGCCGGTGATCGGGATGCTGGCGCTGCAGGACATGCTGCAGCTGGTCTCCAAGGTCGGCATGGGTGCGATTCGCGAGAAGTCGGTCGGCCTCACCGCCTTCGCCCTCGAGCGCGCCGCCGAGGTGCTGCCCGACGTCGGGCTCCACTCACCTGTCGACCCGGAGCGACGCGGCGGCCACGTCACGCTCACCCACCCGCTGATGCAGCAGGCCACCGCCGAGCTGTGGGCGCGCGACGTCATCCCTGACTACCGCGACCCCCACGGCCTGCGCCTCGGGCTCTCGCCGCTCTCCACGTCGTACGACGAGGTCGAGCGTGGCGTGCAGGCCGTGCGTGAGGTCCTCGACTCGCTCGCCGCACGCGGGTGAGGCTCCGCTCGCAGAAGTCTGCTCCCGAGAAGTCCCAGAAGCCCCAGAAAGCTGCCGCCGAGCGGATCCCGATCCCGGGCGAGATCAAGGTCCTGATCGCCTCGGCGTTCGTGATCGCGATCGGGTTCGGACTGATCTCGCCGGTGCTGCCGGCCTACGCCCGAAGCTTTGACGTGGGTGTCGCCGCGGCGTCGTTCGTGGTCTCGATCTTCGCGATGTTCCGTCTGGCCTTCGCCCCCGTCGGGGGCAAGCTGGTCGCCCGGCTGGGGGAGCGACCGGTCTACCTGAGCGGGCTGCTCCTGGTGGCGGCCTCGTCGTTCGCGACGGCCTTCGCCCAGTCCTACACGCAGCTGCTGGTGCTGCGCGGGATCGGCGGCATCGGCTCGACGATGTTCACGATCTCCGCGATGGCGCTGCTGGTGCGCCTGGCTCCGCCGACGATCCGGGGACGGGTGTCGTCGGCCTACGCCAGCGCATTCCTGATCGGTGGCATGGTCGGTCCACTGATCGGCGGCGCTCTGGCCGGCTTCGGGCTGCGCGTGCCGTTCGTGGCGTACGCCGTCGCCCTCGTCGCCGCGGCTGCCGTGGTCGGGATCAGGCTGTCGGGGGCGCGGCTGCGCCCCACCGGAACCGGTCCGACGGCGCCGCCCATGCAGCTGCGCGAGGCCCTCGCCATCCCCGCCTACCGTGCTGCGCTGGGCTCGGCGTTCGCCAACGGCTGGTGCAACTTCGGGGTGCGGGTGGCGGTGATCCCGCAGTTCGCCCTCGTCGTGCGCGACGAGACCTGGGTGGCCGGGGTCGCCCTGGCGCTCGCAGCCCTCGGCACGGCCGCGACGCTCCAGGTCGCCGGCCGTCTCGCCGACACGATCGGACGACGTCCGCTCGCGATCGTGGGACTGCTCGCGACGGGCGTGACGCTCGGGCTGATCGGTCTCAGCGGCAGCCTGCTGGTGCTGCTCCTGCTCTCGGCGCTCTCCGGGCTTGGCGCCGGACTCGTCAACCCTGCCCAGCAGGCCACCGTGGCCGACGTGATCGGCAACGACCGCTCCGGTGGCACCGTGCTGAGCACCTTCCAGATGGCGCAGGACGGCGGTGCGATCGTCGGCCCGGTGCTCGTGGGCGTGATCGCCGACCAGGCGGGCTTCGGGTGGGCGTTCGCCGCCACCGGCCTGGTGAGCCTGCTCGCCGTCCTGCCGTGGTTGGTGGCGCAGGAGACGTTGGAGTCCCGGCACCCGCAGCCGGGCTAGTCCCTGACGAAACGGCCCGGGTCGTGGTCGCGCCCGTCATGTGGTGGGCTGGGCGCATGCGCTTCCCACGCCCCCTCCGTCCTGGCGACACGATCGGCGTCACCGCCCCCTCGAGCGGCGTCACCGCGGCGCTGCGACCGCGGCTCGACCACAACGTCGCCTGGCTGCGCGAGCGTGGGTACGACGTCCGCGTCGGCGAGTGCCTCGGCGGCGACCGGGTCGTCTCCGCGCCGAAGGAGCAGCGCGCCGACGAGCTGATGGCGATGCTGCGCGACCCGGAGGTGCGCGCGATCGTGCCGCCGTGGGGAGGTGCGCTCGGGATCGACCTGCTCGACCAGCTCGACTGGCGCGAGATCGGCACCTTCGAGCCGACCTGGACCGTGGGGTTCAGCGACTCCTGCTCGTGGATGCTGCCGCTGACGACCCTGCTGGGCTGGGGCACGATCCACGGCGTCAACCTGATGGACACCGCCTACGAGGTGCCCGACGGGCTGGCGCACTGGACCGAGGTCGCGACAGCCACCGAGCCGGTGGTGCAGCGCAGCCCCGGCCGGTTCCGTACCTCCGGCTGGGACGACTACGAGGCGGACCCGACGGTCGAGTCAATGACGCTCGACGGTGCCGGCGGGTGGACTCTGGTCGGCGGCGGCGGGCTCGACGTGTCCGGTCGACTGGTCGGTGGCTGCATCGAGATCGTCTCGTCCCTGGCGGCGACCCGCTTCGGTGACGTGGCGGCGTTCGGTCGTGAGTACGCCGACGACGGGCTCATCGTGTTCCTCGAGGCGTCCGAGGACGACGCCCACACCATCGGCCGGCACCTGCACACGCTGCGGCTCGCGGGGTGGTTCGACGACGCCACCGCCATCCTCATCGGTCGCACGGGTGCCCCAGACAAGCCTGACCTGAGCCAGCGCGAGGCGGTGCTGGACGCCCTGGGCATGCTCGACATCCCGATCGTGCTCGACGTCGAGTGCGGCCACACCCAGCCGTCGCTGCCGCTGGTCACCGGGGCGCTCGCGCACCTGGTGGTCGACCCCGATCGGCAGGAGATCACCCAAGAGCTGGTCTGACCGCGGTCACCCGACCTCCGGGTGAGGCGCGGTGTCGGCGCTCGCGGCGACCATGGCCGGATGCCCGTGCTCCCCGCACCGCCCTCGCTCGCCGCCGGCGCCACGCCGTACG
>NZ_JAXMNS010000449.1:0-2888 GCF_034670285.1 Nocardioides sp.
CGCTCCAGAGCCTGCTCGCGAGCACGGCTTCGGTCACCCAGACGCTGGCCGACCGCGACCAGATCATCGGCGACCTGCTCGAGAACCTCGACTTCGTGCTCAACCGCCTCGCCGACCGTGACGACCAGCTGAGCGCGACGATCATCAGCTTCCGTGACCTCGTCAAGGGCCTGAAGAACGACCGCAACGCGATCCTCGACTCCCTCGACGGCATCGCCAAGCTCTCGACGACGACGGCCGACTTCGTCACCGACCTTCGCCCGCCGTTCGTCGAGGACATCAAGCAGCTGCGCCGGTTGTCGAAGAACCTCGACAACGGCAAGGGCGAGATCGACCGGGCCCTCCAGGTGCTCCCGATCAAGCTGGAGAAGGTGGGCCGCACGGCCATCTACGGCTCGTGGTTCAACTTCTACCTGTGCGACTTTCAGGGCAAGGTGCGCCTGCCGGGCGTGACCGTCCCGGTCGACTTCAACGTCAACGCTGATCGGTGTGATCTCGGATGACCCGCCTGCACATGTCCGAGAGGGGACTGCGATGAAGCCGTTCCGCGAACGCAACCCCGTGATCATCGGGGCCGTCAGCATCACCGTGCTGGCCCTGCTGCTGGTCGCCGCCTTCCGCGCCCAGGACCTGCCGCTCATCGGCGGGGGAGACACCTACTACGCCAGCTTCGAGGAAGCCGCCGGGCTCAAGGCCGGCGACGCCGTCCTGATCGCCGGCGTCCGCGTCGGTGCTGTCGACGGTGTCTCGCTCGAGGACGGAAAGGTCCTCACCGAGTTCACCGTCAAGACCGACTCGCCCTTCGGCGAGGAGACCGGTGCCGAGATCAAGGTCAAGACGCTCCTCGGCGCCAAGTTCCTCGCCCTGGTCCCGGCCGGCGAGGGCCAGCTGGCACCGGAGTCGACGATCCCCACCGAGCGCACCACGTCGCCGTTCGACGTCACCTCGGCCTTCGAGGGTCTGGCCGGCACCTCCAACGAGATCGACACCGCTCAGCTGACCCAGTCGCTGACGGTGCTCGCCGACCTCACCCGCAACAGCCCTGAGCAGTTCCGCGACGCGCTCTCCGGCGTCTCGGCGCTCGCGAGCAACCTCGCCGCCCGCGACGACGAGATCAACTCGCTGCTCGTCAACCTCAAGCGCCTCTCCACGGTGCTCGACGAGCGTGACGACGACATCATCACCTTGATGAAGGACTCCGACGTCCTCTTCCAGGCGCTGATCCAGCGGCGCGCCCAGATCCACGACGTCCTCGTCGCCACCCAGCAGCTGTCGCAGGAGCTCACCAAGCTCGTGCGTCAGAGCCGTGACGACCTGAAGCCGGCGCTCACCCAGCTCAAGAGCGTGCTCGACGTCATCAACAAGAACGAGGACAACCTCGATGCGAGCCTGCGACTGATGGCGCCCTTCTACCGGGTCTTCGCCAACACCCTCGGCAACGGACCGTGGTTCGACACCTACATCCAGAACCTGCCGCCGGTGCCCAACCTGGACAATCCCCTGGACATCTTGACGAAGGGGGCAGGCTCTTGAGCATCATCGGACGCGCAGCCGTGCCGGTCATCACGCTGATCTTCGCGATCGTCGCCGGGCTCCTGGTCTTCGGCGGTGGTGACGACGACAAGAAGGTCACCGCCTTCTTCCCCCGCACCGTCTCCCTCTACGAGGGCAGCGACGTGCGCGTGCTCGGCGTGCCCGTGGGCGTCGTCGAGTCCGTGGTGCCCGAGGGCACCCGGGTCAAGGTCGTCATGACCTACGACTCCGAGGTCGACGTCCCGGTCGACGCAAGCGCGCTGGTGATCTCGCCGGCCATCGTCGGTGACCGCTACGTGCAGCTCGCCCCCGTCTACACCGACGGCGAGGTGCTGCCCGACAACGCCCTCATCGAGGAGGACCGCAACGAGACCCCGCTCGAGCTCGACGAGATCTACAGCGGCCTCGACCGCCTCACCGTGGCCCTCGGCCCGAACGGCGCCAACTCCAAGGGCGCGCTGACCGACCTCCTCGAGGTCACGGCCGACAACTTCGGTGGTCAGGGCGAGACCTTCAACACCACGATCAAGAACTACGCCCGGCTCAGCGCCACGCTCGACAACAACAAGGACGAGCTCTTCGACTCCGCTCGTGCGCTGTCGGGCTTCATCAGCACCCTGGCCACCAACGACGACGTCGTGCGTGACTTCAACGCCTCCCTCGGGCAGGTCTCCACGGTCCTCGCCGAGGAGCGTCAGGAGCTGGCCGGCGCCCTGAAGAACCTCGCGGTCGCCCTCGACGAGGTCGGCACGTTCGTGGAGGAGAACCGTGCGGCCCTCGGGCAGAACATCCGCGGCCTCAACCGGGTGCTCAAGGTGTTCGTGCGTCAGCGCGACAACTTCGACGAGGTGCTGCGCACGGCGCCGCTGGCGCTGAACAACCTCTACCTGACCTACAACCCCGACGCCGGCACGCTCGACACCAACGCCAACGTGGGCCAGCTCGAGAACGAGATCGAGAACAACCCCAGCGCGCTGCTCTGCGCCCTGGTCAGCGCCAACGACGCCGACGGCTCGATCTGCGACCTGATCCAGACCCTGCCGCTGCCGCGTGGTGCGACCTTCGGTCCGGGCACCGGATCGTCGTTCGGTGACCGGTTCGACCCGACGCTCGGTGGACTCGCGGAGGTGGCAGCACGATGAGCAGCACCCAAGGCTCTTCGACGACCAGGACGGGTCGCTTCGCGCGACGCTTCCGGATCCTCGGCGCCATGATGGTCGGCTCGCTGGCCCTCACCGCCTGCGACTTCGACGTCTACTCCCTGCCGCTGCCCGGTGGTGCCGACGTGGGCGAGAACCCCATCAGCGTCTCGGTCGAGTTCGAGGACGTCCTCGACCTGGTCCCGCAGTCGTCGG
>NZ_JAXMNS010000450.1:0-2888 GCF_034670285.1 Nocardioides sp.
ACGCCGGACTGGACGCCGACACCCTGGCCGGCTTCGCCGAGCTCGTCTTCTTCTACATCGACCAGCTCTCCGCAGCCAGCGTCGCCGGCCACTCCGACGAGCTCGCCACGACCGGACGAGTGCGTCAACGACGCCTCGAGCGCCTGGCCCACCACCTGCTCGCCACGTCCGGCGCCGAGACGGTCACCGCGGCGGCCGAGCGTGCCGACTGGGCATCCCCGTCGACCCTGACCGCGGTGATCCTGGCCGAGGCGCAGGTGCGCCCTGCCCTCGCCGTCCTCTCCCCGCAGACCCTCCAGGCCGCCGAGCCGCCCGGCCTCGACGAGGGCGTCCTGCTGCTCGTGCCCGACGCCCACGGACGACGCCGTACGACACTGCTGCGCGTGCTCGCCGACCGCTCGGCCACCGTCGGCCCGACGCGGCCGTGGCTGGAGGTGGCGTCGTCGTACGACCGGGCGCTGCGTGCCCGGGGCCAGGGGCTGACCGGCGACACCGACACCCACCTGGCACAGCTCGTGCTCACCGCCGACCCCGACGCCCTCGCCGACCTGCGCGCCCGAGCCCTGGCTCCGCTGGCCGACCTGCGGCCCGCGACGATCGACAAGCTCACCGAGACGCTGCGTTTCTGGCTGCTGCTCCAGGGCCGGCGCGACGAGGTCGCCGACGCGCTCTTCGTGCACCCGCAGACCGTGAGGTACCGCATGGGTCAGCTGCGCGAGGCCTACGGCGACCGCCTCGAGGACCCCGCAGAGGTCCTCGCTCTCACGCTGGCGCTCGGGGCCACCCCGTAGCGTTGGCGCCATGAGGTTCCGGTCAACTGCTGCCCTGGCCGTCACGCTCACCCTGGCGCTCAGCGCGTGCTCGGGCAGCGACGCCTCGCAGGACGTGTCGTCGGTCGCCGAGGCCACCCCGAGCCCCTCGGTCGCGCCCGAGCCGTCGGCCGACGCCGTCCAGTACGTCGCGCTCGGAGACTCCTACGCCGCCGCCCCCGGCGTCCCGCCGACCGACCAGGCCGGTGGGTGCTTCCGGTCCGGGAGCAACTACGCGAGCGTGCTGGCCGAGTCGGCCGACCTCTTCCTCACCGATGTCACGTGCAGCGGCGCGACCAGTGACGACGTGGTGAGCGAGCAGGTCGCCGCGCTGAGCCCACAGACCGACCTGGTCACGATCGGCATCGGCGGAAACGACTCGGGCCTCTTCAGCACGATCCTGCGCAGCTGCCTGTCGTTCGGGGACGACGGGCTCTCCGGCGCCCCGTGCACCGAGGCGCTCACCGAGCAGCTCGACGCGATGGGTTCCGACATCGGCGCGAGCATCGGCTCGGCCCTCGACGCCGTGACCGAGGCCGCCCCCAACGCCGAGGTGTACGTCGTCGGCTACCCGGCCCTGCTGCCGGAGTCGGGCACCTGCCCCGACCTGGCCCCCTTCGCCGCCGACGACTACCCCCTCCTGGTCAACATCATCCGAGGGCTCTCGGACGCCCTGGAGTCGGCTGCGGCTGAGCGTGAGCTCTCGTTCATCGACGTCTACGCCGCCAGCGCGGGCCACGACGTGTGCTCCGACGACCCCTGGGTCAACGGCGCGAGCATGGCCTCCGACGGCACCATTCCCTTCCATCCCTTCGCCCAGGAACAGGCGGCGGTGGCCGACCTGCTGGCGGCCATGCTGTGAAGCGCCCCGGCATCTCGTACTCTGGAGTAGTGCCGAGAACGACACGCCTCGCTGCCGCGCGCGCCCTCACGGGTGCCGTGCTGGGCGCGCTCACCCTCAGCGCCTGCCAGGTGGTCGACGCGGCGACGTCGGTGCCGCCCGACGCAGGCTCCCGGGTCGAGTCGACGGAGACCCCCGGTGAGACGCCCGACGCGCCCTCCGACCCGTTGGTCTACGTCTCGATGGGCGACTCCTACACCGCGGCGCCGCTCTTTCCCCTGGCCGAGAGCGAGCAGATCAACGGCTGTCTGCGCTCCGACCAGAACTACCCGGCCCTCGTCGCGAGCGAGATCGGTGCCGATCTCATCGACGTCAGCTGCTCGGGCGCCTCGACGACCAGCATGTTCTCGACGCAGAAGTTCGTCGACAACGTGCAGCCGCCCCAGCTCGACTCGCTCGCGCCCGAGACCGACCTCGTGACGCTCGGCATCGGCGCCAACGACTTCCGCTACTTCTCCGAGATGATCTTCACCTGCCTCGCGGTCGCCAAGCGCGACCCGAAGGGCTCGCCGTGCCAGGAGAAGAACCTCACTCCCCAGGGACGCGACCGCATCGAGACGAATCTCGGTGAGATCCGACGCAACGTCGCCCGGGTCGTGCGCGCGATCTCCAGCAAGGCCCCCAACGCGCAGATCCTGCTGGTCGGCTACCCGCAGCTGTTGCCCGAGACCGGCACCTGCCGCGCCAAGCTGCCGCTCGCGGTCGGCGACTACGAGTACACCCGCAACCTCAACCTGCGCCTGGCCAACGCCGTCCGCAACGGTGGGGTCAAGGCGGGCGCCGAGTTCGTCGACCTCGTCGAGGCCAGCCAGGGCCACGACATCTGCTCCGACGAGCCGTGGGTGGCAGGCATCCGCGGCGCCCCGAAGCGCGCCATGGGCCTGCACCCCTACCCGGCCGAGCAGCGTGCCGTCGCCGACCTGGTCATCGGGCTCGTCCGCGACTGACCTGCCTCAGTCGGCGCGGTAGACGACGCGTCCGCCGACGACGGTGAGCGCCACCGGCATCGACCGCAGCGCAGCAGCGGTCGCGCGCGGGGTGTCGTGCTCCTCGAGCGGGTCGCGGTCGAGCAGCACGAGGTCGCCCCGCGAGCCCGGGCGCACGCGCGGCTGCTCGCCGACCGACGCGGCCAGGGCCTCACGCGGGGTGAGGGAGTGCTCGCCGTGCCAGGCCTCGCG